>DATCTB010000074.1:0-3059 GCA_036568185.1 Bacteroidales bacterium
GATGCCGACACCATTTTCATAGCGCTCGTTATCTGCCGCGTCGATTTGACCGATGCAATCCTAATTCTGACTTCTTTGAGGCTTGGCATTTCTTAGTGAATCAGTTAATCTTTGTATTTGTGTGCAACTTCCTCAGCAACTTTTTTCAAAACTGCAATTGCTTCATCAGTTAATTTTCCTGCAGCAAGTTCTTTCAACATACCCTTGTGGTGGTCATCCAATTGGTGCAGGAATTCTGCTTCAAAATCAATAATGCTGCGGACTGGCACATTTTTCATCAGGTTCTGGGTCCCACAGTAAAGAATTGCCACCTGGTGCTCAACACGCATGGGTGAATATTGAGGTTGTTTCAAGATTTCAACATTCCGCCTTCCCTTGTTCAAAACAGCCATGGTAGCAGCATCAAGGTCGGAGCCAAACTTGGAAAAAGCTTCCAGTTCACGGAATTGAGCCTGGTCCAGTTTCAAAGTACCGGCAACCTTTTTCATTGATTTGATTTGTGCATTACCACCAACACGTGAAACCGAAATCCCTACGTTGATAGCCGGGCGGATACCCGAGTTGAAAAGGTTGCTTTCCAGGAATATCTGTCCGTCGGTAATGGAAATTACATTGGTTGGAATATAAGCCGAAACGTCGCCAGCCTGTGTTTCAATGATAGGCAAAGCTGTCAGCGAACCACCACCTTTAACTTTTTTCCTGAGTGATTCGGGCAAGTCGTTCATTTTCTGAGCAATTTCATCTGAATTGATAACTTTGGCAGCACGTTCTAGCAAGCGTGAGTGAAGGTAAAAAACGTCACCTGGATAAGCTTCGCGGCCCGGAGGGCGGCGTAACAACAAGGAAACTTCACGGTATGCAACGGCTTGTTTTGACAAGTCATCATAAATTACCAAAGCTGGCCTGCCTGTATCGCGGAAATACTCACCAATGGCTGCTCCCGCAAATGGAGCATAAAACTGCATAGCAGCAGGGTCAGAAGCTGTAGCCATCACGATAATGGTATAAGCCATTGCACCGCTGTCTTCCAAAGTTTTTACAATGTTGGCAACGGTAGAACCTTTTTGTCCAGTCGCAACATAAATGCAATAAACCGGTTCGCCTTTTTCAAAAAATTCTTTTTGGTTGATAATTGTATCGATGGCGATAGCTGTTTTTCCAGTTTGGCGGTCGCCGATAATAAGCTCACGCTGTCCCCTTCCAATTGGAATCATTGCATCAATAGCTTTGATACCGGTCTGAAGTGGCTCATTAACTGGCTGCCTGAAAATTACACCGGGTGCTTTTCTTTCCAGCGGCATTTCGAACAATTCGCCTTCAATTTCACCTTTACCGTCAATGGGTTCGCCAAGGGTATTGATAACACGCCCAAGCATGCCTTCTCCAGCTTTCAAAGAGGCAATTCGACCGGTTCTTTTCACCGTATCGCCTTCGTTGAGGTCTTCAATTCCGCCTAGTAATACAACACCTACATTATCTTCTTCCAGGTTCAATACAATACCCATCAAGCCTGTTTTTTCAAACTCAACCAACTCACCGGCTTCTGCATTTGATAAACCATAAACACGCGCAATTCCGTCACCGATTTGCAATATAGAACCGGTTTCTTCCAAAACAGCAGCCGATTGAAACCCGGCAAGTTCCTGTCTCAGTATGGCTGATACTTCAGCCGGTTTAATGTCTGACATATTCTCTTCTTTTTATTGTATTAGAATTTTTTAACGTATAGGTTCTTTGAAAACTCTTTCTTTAATTCTTTCAATTGTGTTTTGATACTGGCATCGTAATTAAAATCCATAAAATCCAGGGTAAAACCACCAATAAGCTTTTCGTCCACTTGTTCTGAAACTTCCAATGTTTTTCCTGCAATCCGGGCAAGCTTGTCCAGTATTTCCTGCTTCGTTTTTTCGTCAGCTTTATAGGCAGTTGTAAGTAAAACAGGCATGATGTTGAAGTGTTCTTTAAACACATCAATATCAGCTTCGCAAATATCTTCTAAGTAAACTTCCCTTCCCTTTTTTGTAATTAATACCAGGAACTTTAAAGTTAATTTTTCAATTTTTCCTTCAAATATTTCAGCCAGGATTTTAGCCTTTTTCGAGCCTTCAATTACGGGATTTGCCAGCACTTTGCGCAGCAGGCGGTTTTCTTCCAGCACTTCGCCAACCAGGTGCATATCTTTTTCAACTTTGGTTTCCAACTTCAATTCCAAAGCCAAATCAAAAACTGCAACAGCATACCTTTTTGCCAGTAATTTTACTCTCATATCAGCGTTTTCCTAATTGTCTCTAACTTCTTTCAGCAACCTTTCAATGTACTCTTTTTGCTTTTTCTTGTCTTCCATTTCCTGCCTTAATATCTTTTCAGCAAATTCAAGTGAATAATTGGCAATGGTATTTTTCAGCTCAATTAATGCTGCTTTCTTTTCGAAATCAATTCGAGTCTTAGCATTTTCAACAATCAGGTTTGCTTCAGTTGTGGCTCTCTCTTTCGCTTCTTCTAGCATTTTTTCCCTTATTCTCCTTCCTTCGCGAAGTATGGCGTCCCTTTCATCTTTAGCATCCCTGAGCAATTTTTCATTGTCGAGCACCATGTTTTTCATTTCTTCTTTTGCCCTGTCAGCAGCTCTTAGTGAGGATTCAATAGATTCTTCACGCTCCTTCAAAGCTGACATGATGGGTTTCCAGGCAAATTTAGCAAGGACGTAGAGCACTACCCCGAAAGCGAGTGTCATCCAAATTATCAGGCCAAAACCGGGATTTATCAGTGACATATTCTTTTGTTTTTATTTAGAAAAAATATTTTTTATCAAAAAAATTAACCATTTCACCGCAGCCAACCGCTGCGGTGAAATGGGTTGCGAAAGCGTTGGTTTACAAGAAAACTACGAGCAAACAAACAACTATCGCGAAGAAGGCAACTCCTTCGATAAGCGCGGCAGCAACGATCATGTTTGAACGAATGTCGCCAACAGCTTCAGGCTGGCGTGCGATGGCTTCAACTGCACCTTTACCAATTTGGCCAATGCCAATACCAGCGCCAATTGCAGCGATTCCAGC
>DATCTB010000075.1:0-6946 GCA_036568185.1 Bacteroidales bacterium
AGTAGCTAACACCAAATAGTTTAAAATAAAAATTCACCATTTTTCTGAAAGCTTCTGCTTTGCGTATCTTTGTCGGGCAATTTGAAAATTATGTCACTGCTAAAATTTTTCCACAACAAATATTTTTACACTTTGCTTGCATTCGTGGTGTGGATGATTTTTTTTGACACTGAAAGCTTTCGTGAACAAATGAAACTCAGCAAAACACTAGATGAGTTGCAGGAGCGAAAAGCTTACCTGCAAAATGAAATAGAAAAAAACAACAATGCTGTGTATATTTTGGAAAATGACACCGCCGCGCTAGAGCGTTTTGCCCGTGAGAAATATTACATGAAACGCGACAGCGAAGATGTGTACTTTATTCTTCGCGAAAAAGAAGAATGATTTGAGAGCAAGTTCCAGCCTAACTGGTTTTTTATATTTTTAGTTGCAAAACTGTTCAATTGATGAAAAAAATCCTGTTAATTCTTGTAGCTTATTTTGGTTTTGCAATAAACAGTTCGGGACAGTTTATCGTTTCAAATAATTGTGATTCAGCCTATATCGAAATTTTGTCTTTGCGTTTTGAAAATGCAAACCGGCAACTACAATCCGAGAAAAAAACAAATCCAAATAACCAATACATTGATTACCTGGAAAATCTTGAAAGCTTTTTAAGTGTTTTTATCAGTGAAGACGAAATTCTGTACAACACATACCAGGATAAAAAAGATAGCCGGATTGGAAGATTAAAAACAATTGATGAAAATTCGCCCTACAAAAAGTACCTGCTCGGGAATGTGTATTTGCAAAGCGCTTTTGCCGAAATCAAGTTTGCAGATTACCTTAGTGCCGCGCTGGATTTTAACCGTGCTTACAGGCTGATTGAAGAAAATACAGAAAAATTTCCCGAATTTTTACCTAACCAAATTTCAATGGGAGTACTTTCAATTATGGTTGGTTTGGTTCCCGAAAATTATCGTTGGTTTTTGAATCTGCTTTCAATAAAAGGAAGTGTTGAAGAAGGCCGAAATTCGTTGCTAAAAGTGTATGAATCAAGCCTGCATAATCCAGAGTACGCTTATTTGAGAAAAGAAACGCTTTTTTACCTGGGTTTTGTTGATTTTAATATCAACCCAAACCAGGAAAATATTGAACAACTGCTAACTGCCGTTCAGCAAACCGAAGATCCTGGCCTGCTCCTCTCCTACCTCGAAATCAATATGCTGATGAAAACCGGGCAGAATGATGCTGCACTTCTTCAATTTCAGGAATTGGAAAACCTGGAAAGCTATTTCCAATTCAGTTATCTAAATTACCTTCATGGCGAATGTTACCTTAGAAAACTTGATTTCCGCAATGCGAATATTTTTTATAAAAAATTTGAAAAGGAATTCAAGGGAAAAAATTATTTGAAAGACGCAAAACGGAAACAGGCCTGGGCAGCTTTTCTACAGGGAGATACAGCAGTTTATTTTCAATTGATGAAAGAAGTTCCCGAAACGGGAAACCAGGATATCGACATTGACAAAGAGGCTGAAAGGGAAGCTGAATTAGGTGAATTACCAGTCTTAAACCTCTTGAAAGCACGCCTGCTTTTTGACGGAGGATATTATTTGGAAGCAAGAAATGTTTTATTAAAAACAAACAAAAAAGATTTAAATCTTGCGCAACAAGTTGAGCTTACTTATCGCCTGGCCCGCATTGACCAGGAAACCGGAAACCTGAAAGAGGCGAAATTGTATTACGAGCAAACCCTTTTAACAGGAAAAAATCTCAAAAAATATTTTGCAGGAAATTCAGCCCTGAAACTGGGAGAAATATACGAGCAGGAAGGGAATATTGAAAAAGCCAGGGAATATTATTCTACTTGCCTGAAAATGAATTTTGATGAATACGAAGCCAGCATTCATAGCAAAGCTAAGGCGGGCCTGGAAAGAGTTTCAAAATAAATTCCTAATACCTGTAACTGATTGAAAGCACAAAATTCTGGCTGGAAATAGCGTTGGTAACAGCATTAGTTGTCACTTCCGGCGTGCTGTACAAATAATAATCTGTATTCATTTTTGAATAAACATACGCAAAATCAATTGCCAATTCCGAATATCTCAATCCAATTCCTCCGGTATATGATTGCCTTTGGCCGGTATTTAGGTTATTGGCGTAAGGGTTTGCATAATATGCATATCCACCCCTAAAATAAAGGTTGGAATAGCGCCACTCAGCGCCAACCCTGAAATTATTTGTTGCAGTAAATGAAGAGCTTATACCCAAATTTACGTCTGAAAGGCTGTAATAATCTGCTTTAAACTTTGCATTGGAATAATTCACATACTCATAGGCTCCGGTAATAAAACCGTTTTCCTTGATAATGAAACCTGCATTGGCAATAAAGCGCATGGGAGTGGTTAATTTATATTCAAATTCGCCATTTGGTGAAGAATATAAACCTTCATACCATTCGCCAAGGCTGTATGCAAACAAATCGGTTGTTGTAACAGTGTACCAATTATCGCGCATTGCCCAATAATAAGTAGGTGTGTGGTAGGCGACGCCAATACGCATCCATTCAAGCGGTTTGGCAATAACGCCAACTTTAAAATTCACTCCCCAGCCTGTTGTATTCAAATATTCAGTAATGCTCCAATTGTTAAAATCCGGATAGTTGTTTTCAGGGTCAGATTCTGCATACAATGACTCACTGTAGTACCTAATATAAGGTAAGCCAAGTGTTGCTCCGATATATAATTTATCATTAAAATTACCACCAACCGAAACCAGCCACTCATTATTCGAACCCCTTGTTTCGATATAATTTGACTGTAGAATTCCTGTCTGATTATTATTTGAAGGATAGAAAACCGGAGAATCTATAAAAAGCTGACCGTCAATAGTTATAGTATCTAACAAGTAAGTTTGCCATGCCGGATAAATATAAAAGGGGCTTTCCTGAGAAAATGCATCTGAAATAGTCTGGTTAGATTTATTCACAATATCTACAGCCTCATTAACATATACATCTACTCTTGAGTTTTCATCATTCATTCCTTGTATCAATATATTTGAATTATAATTGTTTAACCTGTTCATTCCAAAACCAAGGTTAAAGTATTTCCAGCCATTTGCTCCACGACCAATATTTTTAGACGTAACCATACCCACATTGCTCAAATCGAACATAGTCCTGGCATCTTCAGAAGCGGTTCCGTTATAGGTTGAAGTAATTTTTCTATTAAACACTTCAGGGCTAATACTGAATTCTCCTTTACGGTACATTCCCAAGCCTGCGGGGTTTGTGCTTAGAGTTGAAAAATCAGCACCCATTGCTCCCAGTGCTGAACCGGTTGCCATATTTCTTGCAGTTCCCTGGTAATATAATTGTGAATACCGCAGTGCATCTTCTGCATATTGTGCATGAAGAAAACTGGCCATTAGCAATAGAGAACCTATGATAAGAATCCTTTTCATATCTCAAAAATTAAAAATTGAATTTAGAAGATTTTGATAAATCAAAAAGCTTTATCGTTTTCCACCACCTCCGCTGCTGCTGCTTGAAGATGACCTGGAAGAAGAACCTCCTCCGCCACCACTTGAGCGGCTTGTTCCGGATGAGGAGCTTGAGCGGCTTGGCGCAGAATAACTACCTGATGAAGAGCCACTTGATGAACGCGTTGGAGATGTGTAACTCCTGGAAGGCGTTCCGCTGCTGTTGCCTGAACTGCTTCCACTTTTTGGAGTTGTATAACTCCGTGAAGGCGTTGTTGAAGTATTACTCCTTACATTGCTTCCGGTCGAAACCCCACTTTTCTGTTGTTGAGTGCTTGGCCTTGAATAAGGATTTGTCCTGTTAACATTAGTGGTTGAAGTATTGGTATTTGAAGGTTTAATATATTCCTGGCTTGAGCGAGGTTTTTGAGAAGGCAAGCTTTGATACGACTTTGGTTTTTCATATCGCTGTGCCGGCTGCTGTGTATTCGACTTTGCAGTAACAGGTTTTTGATAACGTGAAGTTGCTACTGTTCCTGTTTGTGTTGAACTGGAAGGTTTGCTCATTCTATCCTGTGTTTGAACCGTTGATCTATCTTGTACCTGGTTACCTGTCCTGTTTTGGGAAGTAACAGGTTTAGAATCAGTGGTAACATTAGTTGCGCCACGATCAGAAACCGTAACCGGAGATTCAGTTCCTGAACCATTTCTCGAGCTTGAGGTTGCAACAGTACCGCCGCCGCCAGCAACTGTTCCTGCGCTTCTGTTTCCGGCAATTACAGTTTTATTTCCTCCTATCAATTCATCCCCACTATCCCTTGCGCCTGAGCGTGGAATTGTTGTTCCACCACCAGAAGCACCGCGTGGTCCATAAACATAACCACTGCCATAGCCATAATCTGGATAATAACCAGGATAATAGCCTCCATACATGCCATCGTAATATCCATTCCAATAGCCATTGTTATAACCTGCCCAATAAGAACCTCCATAATAAGGATAACCATAATAAGGGTAACCAAATCCGTAGTAAGGATAACCATAATAAGGATAGCCGTAGCCATAATATGGATAACCAAAACCATATCCATAACCCATTCCAAAACTTAATGAAAAGCTGCTTCCGGTTCCGCAATTGCATCCGCCTCCGCCGTAATAGTCATCGTAATAACCAAAATTGCTGCTTGTTCCGCTTTCACTAAACCTGTTTATCCGGCCTTCATAGTCTGAATCATAGTATTCATCAATAAACTCATAATTTTCATCAACTTGCTCACCAGTATTCTCTAAACCATTGGTGGCCTGCGATTCACCAATACTTCCCTGGTATTGCGAACTGTAATCAAAATCATCATTACCTGATGTCGCATTTGAAGGGGTTGAATTAACCGGGGCACTGGTTTGTGCTATATTGCCCTTTGCCTGGGACGAATTTGAATTCTTCTTCGAATAATAAATATCGTCTTCAGGAAGATTATTTACTGAAGCACAAGAAGCCATTAAGCCGACAAGGGCAAGGCTAAAAATCCATTGGGTGATGTTATATTGTGTTTTCATTTTATTGAGGTATTGCGCATTAATAAACATTGATTAATTTTGCTGCTCTTACAGAAAATTACAAATACCATACCAAGATTTAAAAAATGGCAAAGGAACTTACATCCCGCTCAGAAAATTATTCACAATGGTACAACGACCTGGTCATAAAGGCTGATTTAGCTGAGAATTCAGCGGTTCGGGGCGCCATGGTAATCAAACCCTATGGTTTTGCCATTTGGGAAAAAATGCAAGCTGCCCTCGACGGAATGTTTAAGGCTACCGGGCATCAGAACGCTTATTTCCCACTTTTAATCCCAAAATCATTTTTTAATAAAGAAGCTGCACATGTTGAAGGTTTTGCAAAAGAATGCGCAGTTGTAACGCATTACAGGTTGAAAAATGATGGAAAAGGTGGAATTGAAGTTGACGAAGATGCCAAGCTGGAAGAAGAATTAATTATTAGGCCTACCTCAGAAACCATTATTTGGGATTCGTACCGCAGTTGGATAAAATCTTACCGCGATTTGCCTTTGCTTATTAACCAATGGGCCAATGTGGTTAGGTGGGAAATGAGGACAAGGCTTTTTTTAAGGACTTCAGAATTTCTTTGGCAGGAAGGTCATACCGCACATTCAACCAGCACCGAAGCCATCCAGGAAGCAGAATTGATTCTAGACATTTACGCTGATTTTGCTGAAAAATGGATGGGTGTACCTGTAATGAAAGGTGTGAAATCGCCAAACGAACGTTTTGCCGGTGCAATTGAAACATATTGTATTGAAGCATTGATGCAGGATGGAAAAGCTTTGCAGGCTGGAACTTCACATTTTCTTGGCCAAAATTTCGCCAAAGCATTTGAAGTTCAATTTTTATCAAAAGAAAACAAACTGGAATACGTTTGGGCTACATCCTGGGGTGTTTCAACCCGCCTGATGGGCGCTTTAATAATGAGCCACTCTGATGATAATGGCCTGGTATTGCCACCAAAACTCGCTCCAATCCAAGTGGTTATTGTTCCTATTTTCAAAACTGAGGAGCAATTCTCAGCAATTTCAGAAAAAGTTAAGGAGATTGAAAAAGAACTGAAAGCATTAAATATTTCGGTAAAATATGATGATCGTGATACTTACAAACCTGGCTATAAATTTGCTGAATGGGAACTGAAAGGTGTGCCCGTTCGCCTTGCTATTGGCCCCCGCGACCTGGAAAATGGCAGCGTTGAAGTTGCCAGGCGCGATACGCTTGAGAAAGAAACCTTGCACCTTGAAAATATTGGAACAAAAATTCTGCATTTACTCGACCAAATTCAGAATAATATTTATCAAAAAGCATTTGAGTTCAAGGAAAACAACACTTTTGCAGTTGATACATGGGATGAATTTAAGGATAGAGTGGAAAAAGGTGGTTTTGTTTATGCGCATTGGGATGGAACTGCTGAAACGGAGCAAAAAATAAAAGACGAAACCAAAGCTACCATCAGGCTTATACCGCTTGAAAGTGTGAAAAAAACTGCAGGCAAATGCATATTAACCGGAAATCCTTCTAAGCAAAGAGTTGTTTTCGCGAAAGCTTATTAGAAAACTCAAGCCATAATAAGAACAAAGAAAGAGCAGGCTCTTTTTTTTATTACTTCTCAAGCCTGATCAATTGCCCCGAACTGGTTTGCTCAAGCCCAATAGCCGTGCTGTCGGTCGCTGTGTAATAAATGTTACCAATATTATTAATTGTCGCACTTAATTCAACCATAGCATTCACGTACATATCGTTACTGCTTTTGTTGGTAACATAATTAAAATCCGTTTCGAGTCCAAGATTATTAACCAGTCCGTAACTTGCCGAATAAGTAAAGCACAAACCGCTAAATCCGGTCGTTATAATAGTGGCCGTTCCTGAATGCAAATTGCAATACAGTTTCCCCAAATTGACCATCAGCCTTACTTCA
>DATCTB010000076.1:0-11330 GCA_036568185.1 Bacteroidales bacterium
CTAAACAGAATTAGCTTTTTAAAAAGCTGAAATATCAATGTTTATAAAACTTTTTTTAATAGAATTTGTTTATAAAACGTGAAAAAATTCCGTCAAAATTCTTCGGATATAAAATTACTTTTGCGCTGCAAAATGGAAAAAACAAGAAATAAAGTATGAAAAAGGTTTTGGTGCTTACATATTCACAATCAGGGCAATTGGAAGAAATTGTTGCCAATATTTTGAAGCCTTTTCAAAATGAAGTTTCTATCCACCACGAGCGCTTGAAGCCAGTCCCGGACTTTCCATTTCCCTGGCAAGGTCTTTCATTCTATGACGCTATGCCTGAATGTGTTGAGATGATTCCTTCCAAATTACAACCTTTTTCGTTCAACCCTAATGAAAATTTTGACTTGGTGATTCTTGGCTACCCAATCTGGTTTCTTTCGCCACCCATTCCACTTACAACTTTTTTGAAATCAGAAGAAGGAAAAAAAGTGTTGAATGGCAAGCCGGTTGTAACAATCATCGGTTCGCGCAATATGTGGGTGATGGCGCAGGAAGAAATTAAGAAAATGATTGTTGAAGCAGGCGGTAAATTGAAAGGAAATATTTCGCTTTTCGACCGCCACAACAACCTGGTGAGCGTGGTTACCATCATTTACTGGATGACAACCGGAAAAAAAGACAAGCTGAAAGGAATTTTTCCAAAACCAGGAATTTCAGATGAAGACATCGAAGAATCTAAACATTATGGACTGCCAATTTTGAATTCTCTGAAAAGCAATAATTTTGAACAACTTCAGGGTGAATTGCTTGAATTGAAAGCTGTTGACTTAAACCCAAGCATAGTTTCCATCGAACAAAAAGGCAAACGCATTTTTAAAATTTGGGCAAAGTTAATTTTGAAAAAAGGCGGCTCCGGAAATCCAAATCGAATTTCACGCTTGAAAATGTTCAAATACTACCTGCTATTTGTTATTTTTGCGGTTTCGCCGCTTGCGACGATTATTTTTTATTTAACCTATCCTTTATTTTATTTTAAAATAAAAAGGAAGATGCAGTATTACAAAGGTATTAGCCTGAAATAAAATTGAGAAAACCCAGTGCCGATGAAGGATGTTTACATAAACAGGATTGAAAAATTTCTTCCAAACGACCCGGTTTCAAATGATGAAATGGAAGCGTATTTGGGCTTGATTAATGGCAACGAATCCAAATCACGCGGCTTGATTTTGAGAAGCAACAAAATCAAAACCAGGCATTACGCCATTGACAAGAACGGAAAACCCACGCATAACAACGCGCAACTGACGGTTGAAGCCATTAATAAGCTTTTTGATAAAGAAATTAAATTATCCGACATTGAATTACTCACTGCCGGAACTTCTTCTCCAGATAACATCCAGCCCTCACATGCATCCATGGTACACGGTGAACTGGGCGGGCACCCGATGGAAGTGATGTCGGCGCACGGAACCTGCAATGCCGCTATGCTTTCGCTGAAATATGCTTATATGTCAATTCAAACCGGAGCAGTATACAACGCAGTATGCGCGGGGTCGGAAATTATGTCGCAGTGGATGCACGCCCGCAATTTTGAAAATGAAATTGACAGGCGCAAGGAAATTGAAAAAAACCCATACATCGCGTTTGAAAAAGACTTCCTCAGGTGGATGCTGTCTGATGGTTCGTCGGCGGTTTTGTTGCAAAATAAACCCAATAAAAAAGGGCTTTCCCTCAAAATTGACTGGATTGAAAATGCTTCTTTCGCCAACGAACTCGAAGCCTGCATGTATGCCGGTTGCGTAAAGGAAGCCGACGGCTCAGTGAAAGGCTGGCGTGAACTTTCAATGGATGAGCAAAGCCTCCAATCGGTTTTTTCATTGAAACAAGATGCCCGTTTATTACAAAAACACATTGTCCCAACCGGAATTGCGCTGCTCAAAAAAATCATTGATAAGCGAAATCTCAATTTAAAAGAAGTTGATTATTTCCTTCCACACATTTCTTCCATGTTTTTCAAAAATGAAATACTCAGGCTGTTTGCTGAAGCAAACATTGATTTGCCTGAAGAAAAATGGTTTATCAACCTCACCAAAGTAGGCAATATTGGCGCTGCCTCTGCTTTTTTTATGCTGGAAGAACTTTTTCATTCAGGTAACTTAAAAAAAGGCGAACACATCCTGGTGATGGTTCCTGAAAGCGCCAGGTTCTCTCACACTTACATGTATCTTACTGTAGTTGAAGCTTAAACTTAACAGCTTAGCCCAGCCAAATTTTCTTACTTTTGTTTTTTTTTAATTTTATGTTAGGCGTAATTTAAGCAGAGACAAAATGAGACTAATACTTTTAGTTCTATCATTAATTGTTTTACAAAATTCTTTTGGGCAAAGCAAACAGCTAATTATAGTTGATTCAAGCAATTTCGTTATAATCAATGATTCATTAATAGACAAATATAAAGCTTACTCGGACTCAAACATGAGATTCACATTCTACACGGAAAAGATTAAAAATTGTCCTTGTAATAATGGAGAAGATAAAGGAATGATTTCATTCAAATCATCTTCTTTTTTAATCAAAGAAAATACGTGTTTTTACATTTATCAGGTTATTCAAGATTATTTTATTCATGTTGGTAAAATGACAAAATATAAAGATGAAAAAGGAAAACATGTTTGGAAATTTAAAACAAAGTCAATTAATGAAGTAAATGCATTAGAATTAATTGAAAAATATAAAACTACAATTCAGAATTCTGAAATACCAAAATACGATAGTTGGGACAACTATCCATTAGTAATGGACGGCATAAGTTACACCTTTGGTGATATTGATAGCAATTCATTTAGTACAACTCCGAGGTGGGACTATTCTGAATCAGTTAAGGAAATAATTAAAATATCAAATAAATTAATAAAAAGAACATTTAGATAAAAAACTGTGCCCAACAAAAAATATAGTGATTTTGGCAGGAAGAGTTAAAGATGAAATCATGAGTAAAACTAAATTGAATGTTAACGAGTTAGAGATTGTTCTTTATAAACAAAACGAGGAAGAATATATTTCGTTGACTGATATGGCGAAATTTCGCGATTCTGAAAGGACAAATTACATCATTCAGAACTGGATGAGGACACGGAATACAATTGAATTTCTTGGGCTTTGGGAGCAATTAAAAAATCCGAATTTTAAAAGCATCGAATTCGATGCCTTTAAAAATGAAGCCGGCTCAAATAGTTTTACACTCACACCTAAAAGATGGATTGAGGCGACAGATTCAATTGGAATAATTTCAAAATCAGGAAGATATGGTGGGACTTTTGCACACAAAGACATTGCGTTTGAATTTGCGTCATGGATTAGCCCAACTTTCAAACTATACCTAATTACTGAATACCAGAGGTTAAAAGAAATTGAAACCAACCAATATAACCTCGAATGGAATGTTAAAAGAATATTGAGTAAAACCAATTATCATATTCACACTGATGCTATTAAAAACTTCATTCTTCCTGAAAAAAATTATGAAAAGGACAAAGAATGGTTAATCTATGCAGAAGAAGCAGATTTGCTAAACGTGGCTCTGTTTAATTGTACCGCAAAAGACTGGAGGGAAGCAAATCCTGATTTAGCAAAAAAATCCATGAATATAAGGGATATTGCAAGCATTAATGAATTGGCTATATTGTCAAACCTTGAGTCATTAAACGCCCAAATGATTAAAGAAGATGTCATCAAAAGTGAAAGGTTCTCAAAATTAAATGAAATTGCAAAATATCAATTAGCAATTCTAAATGAAAAAGATTTTATAAAGGCTCTTAAAAAGCTGAATGAAAATATTTATGTGGAACAAAAGAAAAAATTGAAATAACTCTTATGCTGGTTACTCCTGAAATACAAAACCTAATCCCTCAAAAACCACCAATGGTGATGGTTGATGGGCTGAGTGAGCACAATGAGAATATTACTGTTTCAAGATTGATTTTATCAAAAAATAATTTGTTTTGTAAAAATGGATACTTTCACGAACCCGGTTTGGTGGAAAATATGGCTCAAACTGCTGCTTTGCGTTCAGGATATGAAGCTTTTTTAAAAAATGAAAAACCGAAAGTTGGTTTTATCGGTTCATTAAAAAATATCGTAATTCATGAACTGCCAAAGGATAGCGATGAATTACAAACCAAATTAACTGTGTTAAACGAATTGCTTCAGGCATTAATCATCCGTTGCGAAGTGTATGTTGATAAGAAATTAATGGCTGAAGGTGAGATGACAATATTTTTAAAAGACTAATTCTGATTGACATGAAAGACAAGGAAGTGCCTCAGGATGATGCCAATATGTTACAGGGAAAATTTAAGGAACCCGTTTACAGCCTGGATGAAAGCGGAAATTATACTACCGTAAAAAGTGTTGGCTGGGCGCCAAAAAATGCCGTCATGCAGCAAGCCTGGGACAATATCAACGAAAAAGTGGAACAGACAAGACAAAAAGTGATTCGTGGCGAATTAAGCCCTCTGGCTTATTTTATGGAAAAAAATATGATGGACACCAAACTGCTGGCTCAATACATGGGTTTTTGGAACTTGACTGTGAAAAAGCATTTAAAACCTAAGAACTTTTATAAGCTAAGTGAGGAAATTATCAGCAAATACGCTGATGTACTGGATATTACTCCCGAAGAACTAAAAGATTCCAAACTAAAAAAGAAAGAGGGCTAAGGCAATGGATAAAGTGATGAAATTTGAGCACAGGCAGGCAGCGCATTGCGAAAATGGCGTGATTTCCAACCTGTTGCGATTTTATGGGATTGAAATCAGCGAACCCATGGCTTTCGGCATAGGTTCCGGTTTGTTTTTTTCGCACATGCCTTTTTTAAAAATTGATGGTATTCCGGTTACCTCTTTCCGCCCTTTGCCGGGAATTATTTTCAAGCGGATTTCAAGGCGCCTTGGGGTTGAGTTCGAAAGAAAAAAATACAGAAAACCTGAGCAGGCAATGCTTGCCCTCGATAAAAATATTGAAAAAGGAATCCCTACCGGGATGCTTGTCGGTGTGTACTACCTGAGCTATTTCCCCGACCCTTACCGCTTTCATTTCAACGCCCACAACCTCGTTGTTTTTGGAAAGGAAAATGGCTCTTACCTCATCAGCGACCCCATCATGGACGGGTACGAAAAACTGACATACAAGGAATTGGTGCGTGTTCGTTATGCGAAAGGGACGTTCGCGCCTAAAGGGCATATGTACTGGGTGAAAGACACTTCCAAAGAATATGATTTACCTTCGGCAATTATAAAAGGAATTAAACACACCTGCAAAGACATGCTGACTATTCCAATTCCAATGTTTGGTGTGAAGGGAATCAGGTTCATGTCGAAAAAAATAAGAAATTATCCTAAAAAATTGGGCGCCAGAAAAGCTGCCTTGTTTACCGGGCAAATTGTGCGTGCGCAGGAAGAAATTGGAACCGGAGGCGCAGGTTTTCGCTTTATATACGCTGCTTTTTTGCAGGAAGCTGCCGAGGTTTTGAAAAATGAAAGGTTAAGAGAACTTTCTTTTGAAATGACGAAAATTGGGGATATGTGGCGCGAATTCGCAGTAATCACGGGGCGCATCGTTAAAAATCGCAACACTATCGACGAAAGCTACGACAAAGCTGCCGACCTTTTGCTTGAAATTGCCGATGCTGAAGAAAACTTTTTTAAGGAACTTATAAAATCTATCAGCTAATGCCGGAAAAGGCTTTTATTGATATTAGAAGTTTGACCAAGTGGTACAAAAATGCCCAGGAACCGGCAATTGACCAGATCGACCTGCAAATCGGCAAAGGTGAAATTTTTGGTTTGCTCGGACCAAACGGAGCTGGAAAAACAACCACCATTTCCATACTTTGCGACCAAATTCAAGCTACTTCCGGAAACATTTTTATTAATGGTAAAAACCAGGAAACTGAAAAAGAAGAAATCAAAAAAATAATTGGAGTTGTCCCGCAGGATATTGCCTTGTTTTCAAAACTTACAGCGGCTGAAAACCTTCAGTTTTTTGGTAAAATGTATGGCTTGAATGGAAAATTGCTCAAGCAAAGAATTGAAGAAAGCTTGCTTGAATTCAGGCTTATAGAAAAGAAAAACAAACTGGTGAATACCTTTTCGGGTGGCATGAAACGCCGGATTAACCTGATTGCAGGGCTGCTTCACAAACCACAAATCCTGTTTCTCGACGAGCCAACTGTTGGAATCGACGTACAATCGAAAACAGTGATTATTGAGTACCTGAAATCGTTGAATAAAAACGAAGGAACAAGCATTGTTTACACCTCGCACATGATGGATGAAGCTGAGAATTTGTGTTCCAGCATCGCTATTCTTGACAAGGGAAAAATCATTACGCAAGGAAAAACAAGCGAACTGACAAGTCGCTTTCCCGGCTCTGACAAGCTGGAAGATATTTTCCTGATACTCACCGGTAAAAATTTGAGAGATTAAGCATTATGATTCAAAAATACCTGGCATCGACTTTGAAGGAATTGCTGCTGCTTTCACGCGACAAAGCAGGAATGGCAATGCTTTTCGTGATGCCCATGGCTTTAATCCTTATCATGACTTTGCTGCAGGACTCAACTTTTCAGCAACTGGAAGAAAAAAAATTACCGGTTTTGATAATCAATTATGATGCTGATACTTTTGGAATTGAAATAGTAAGCGGGCTGAAAAAAGCAAAGTTTTTTAAGGTTGACGAATTGAGTAGCGAAGATTCAAATTCTGAAATTAATTTAAAAAAGCAAGTAGAATCAGGCGAATACCAGATTGGCATTGTCATCCGCGAAAATGCTACTGCACTTTTAAGAAATAAAATCAAAGAAAATATACAAAGCCAGTTTCCGGAAGAGGAAGATGACCTTTTTTTGGTTGACAGTGCATTGAGCAAGCACATAGCCAAAGTGGATATTTATTTCGACCCTGCGATTAAGAATTCCTTTAAACAAAGTATTATCAGCGCTTTGCAACGCTTTTCGGCAATGGTTGAAGCGCATGTTATTTTTGATATTTATTCGGAAGTTTTCCGCGACTTGCTTGATATTGAAATGCAAAAGCAAAACAGTTTCAGCGAGTTGGTGGAATTTACTGAAAACTACGCCAATTCAGACAGAAACCGCATTATTCCCAACGCAGTTCAGCATAATGTGCCCGCCTGGACCATCTTTGCCATGTTTTTCATCGTTATCCCGCTTGCCGGAAACATCATCAAAGAAAGGGAAAGCGGCATTTCGTCAAGGCTGAAAACCATGCCAGGCTCCAACCTTCCGGTCATTCTTGGCAAAGCAAGTGTATATTTTGTTGTCGGAATTTTACAAGCGTTTTTCATGCTGCTTATCGGTATGTTTATTCTTCCACTTTTTGGTTTACCGGCTTTGAAATTAGGTTCACAAATTTTGGCTTTAATCATTGTCGCCATGTCGGTTTCGCTTGCCGCTTCCGGTTACGGAATTGTTATTGGTACAATTGCAACAACGCAGGAACAATCTTCCATTTTCGGCTCTATTTCCGTGGTCATTCTCGCCGCGCTTGGTGGCGTGTGGGTTCCCAACTTCATGATGTCGGACCTGATGAATACGGTGAGCAAACTCTCGCCACTCAATTGGGGATTGAATGCTTTCAATGATGTCCTCCTCCGCAACGAAGGCATACTTGAAACCCTCCCTTATATTGCCGCTTTGTTACTTTTCTTTTTAGCTTGTATTCTCACCGCTTTTCTTTACAATCGTTACAAAAAAAGGCTGAGTTAAAATTTCTGAACTTATTTCAAAACAAAAATGCATTTGCCTTTGTTATATTTTCAAGCTACAAGCTAATTCAATATCTTTGCCGGCTACAAACCAAAAACGCTCAAAATGTCCAAAACGCTGACAGACATTACTGAAATTACCATCCGCTTCGGAGAGGTAGATTCGATGGGCATTGTCTGGCATGGAAATTATGTTAAATACATTGAAGAAGCCCGCGAATCTTTTGGTAAAAAATATGGCATTTCGTACCTCGATATTTACGCCCAAAAGCTGATGGTGCCTATTGTAAACTTCAATATTGATTTCAAAAAAACAGTGAAATACGGAGATAAACTGTTCATTGAAACTGAATATATTGACCAGCAGGCAGCTAAAATTCTTTTCAAATTCAAGCTTTTCCGCAAATCGGACAACGAACTGGTTGCAACTGCCGAAAGTACGCAGGTTTTCATCGATACAAAGCACGAAATGCTCTTGTACACTCCACAATTTATTTTAGATTGGAAACAAAAAATGGGGCTTATTTGAAAATGGTTTATTTCATTGCCGACAATATTGTTACACCTTTAGGTTTTAATTCAAAAGAAAATTTTGAGGCGCTGCTTTCCGGACAGACAGGAATCCAGCAAGTTGTTGACAGTCATATGTATCCTGAGCCATTCCAGGCTTCTTTAATAAATTTAGAAAAACTGAATACGCAATTTTCAAGTTTCGGCGATAATGCACTATTTACCCGGCTTGAAAAAATGATTATCATTTCTATCAGCGATGCCTTGAAGCAGGTGGATATTGATATTTATTCAAAAAAAACATTGATTTTACTTTCAACAACCAAAGGAAATATTGATTTATTGGAAAAAGAAAAGCAGCATCTTTTTCCAGAAGAAAGGGCTACACTTTTTGGTTTGGGAAAAATTATTGGAAAATATTTTGGCAACCCGAATGAAGTAATAGTTTTATCGAACGCTTGCATTTCGGGAGTGCTTGCCCTGAATACTGCTGCCATGCTCATCAATAGCGGCAAATACGACAATGTGGTGGTTACCAGTGGCGATATTATAACACGATTTGTTGTCAGTGGGTTTATGTCATTTTTATCGCTGAGCCCAACGCCCTGCAAGCCTTTCGACGCGGAACGCGACGGGCTTTCACTGGGGGAAGGTGCCGGAACAATTATTTTAAGCAATAAAAATAAAAACAGCCAGGCTATCCAATTTCTGGGAGGCGCATCAGCCAACGATGCCAACCACATTTCGGGTCCATCCCGCACGGGTGAGGGCTCTTATATTGCCATAAAAAAAACTTTAGCAGAAGCCAGAATCGAAGCGAAAAGTATTGACCATATTTCTTCACATGGAACAGCTACTTTGTACAACGACGAAATGGAAAGCCACGCCGTCACCAGGCATGGAATGCAGCATGTTCCAATTAACAGTTTCAAAGGCAGTTGGGGGCATACGCTTGGTGCAGCAGGAATTGTAGAAACGGCTGCAATGCTTGCTGAAATAAGGGAAAACACCTTGCTCGGAACAGTTGGTTTTTCCAAATTGGGCGTTTCAAACCCAATCATTGTGGTAGGGAAAAACCATCCGGCAGAAATAAATATATGCCTGAAAATGGCTTCTGGTTTTGGTGGAAGCAATGCAGCTTTGTTGGTTCAAAAATTGGAAAAATGAAAAACCTTCGAATTCAGGAATATTGCCACATTCTGAACAACAAGGTTGTACTGAATGGCAATGTATATTTTGAAAGTTCAAATCCAGATGATTTAGCTGTTTTTTTAAAAGAAGTTTTTAAATTTTCCGGAATTTCCTACCCGAAATTTTATAAAATGGACGACATCAGCAAGCTTGGTTTCCTTGCTGCCGAATTATTGCTTCAAAATAATATCCACAAAGGTTTTCAGCCTGAAGAGGTTGGTTTGGTTTTTTCAAATTCCCAATCCACTTTGGTAACGGACAGGCTTTTCCAGGAATCCATCAACGATTTTCAAAACTTTTACCCCAGCCCTTCGGTTTTTGTTTATACATTGCCCAACATTATGCTCGGCGAGATTTCTATTCGCCACCAAATGAGGGGTGAGAATGCTTTTTTTATCTTTGAAAAATTTAATGCTGATTTTATTTCTGAATACAGCAATCAGCTATTTTTATCAAAAAAATTGAAAGCCGTCGTTGGTGGTTGGGTTGACCAAAGTGATGAGAATTACGAGGCATTTTTGTATTTTGCGGCGCCTTTTGAAAAGGGGGTAAATGTGGAACACAATGAAGAACAGATGAACAAATTGTACAATTTTAAATAAAAAATAATGGAAGAATTGATTGAAAAACTGAAAGTGCAAATCATAAAACAACTCAACCTGGAGGATGTAAAACCGGAAGATATTGACCCGGAAGAACCATTGTTTGGTGGCGGGCTTGGGCTTGATTCTATAGATGCGCTTGAGTTGATTGTGTTGTTGGAAAAGGAATACGGTATCAGGATTGAAAACCCAAAAGACGGACAAAAAATATTTTTTTCAATAAAAAGCCTAGCGGAATTCATCAGCGCACACCAGAAAAAATAGCCACGAATTAATTTAAAATTTGATTGGTGTTAGTTGGTGATTTAGTGTCTTGGTGGCAAAAAAAAATTGCCACGAAAACACCAAAACACTAAATTTCACAAAACCTTCAAACGCTAAATAAAAATATGAAACCCAGGATTGTAGTTAGCGGAATCGGAATCGTGTCGGCTATTGGTATGAATGCCGAAGAAACCTACAATTCATTGCTCGAGAAAAAAACGGGCATTTCGAAAATTTCCATTTTAGAAACCATCCACCGCGATGAATTTGTGTTGGGAGAAATAAAATTCACCAACGAAGAGTTAATCAAACTTGCCGGATTAAACACTTCAGAACCCTGGACAAGAACGGCTTTGTTGGGCATTATAGCTGCGCGGCAAGCTTTTGAAGATGCTAGTTTAAAAAGTTCCGACAAACTTAAAACAGGAATTGTTTCAGCGTCCACCGTTGGCGGAATGGATAGGAGCGAATTGTATTACAAAGATTTTCTTGGTGAAGCCAAACATAAGGATTTTATCGACACCCACCATGCTGGGGCAAGCACTGAGAAAATTGCTGAAGACCTGGTTATTTCTGATTATATCACCACCATCAGCACGGCTTGTTCTTCTTCTTTGAACAGCATTATGTTTGGCGCAAGGTTAATTGAACATGGCATTGTTGACCGCGTTTTGGTTGGTGGAACAGATGCACTGTCAAAATTTACCTTAAACGGCTTTAATACCTTAATGATACTCGACCATGAGCATAGCCGCCCGTTTGACGCAAGCCGCCGGGGATTGAATTTAGGCGAAGGTGCAGGTTTTTTGGTTTTGGAACGTGAAGCCGATGCCCTGAAAGCCAACAAGAAAATTTACGGAGTTTTAAGTGGCTATGCTAACGCGAACGATGCCTTTCACCAAACCGCCTCCTCCGACGATGGAGAAGGACCATTTTTAGCAATGGAAGGTGCCTTGAAAAAATCAAATTTAAAAACCTCCGACATTGACT
>DATCTB010000077.1:0-11376 GCA_036568185.1 Bacteroidales bacterium
CCACTGCTGAAAATTCGTTCATCCCTCACTTTGTGGCAAGATGTGCATGAAGCTCCTCCGTTTGTTAACCTTTGTTTTCCGCTAAAAAGCTCAATCCCTATAGTTACATTTTCAGCGTTTGTTCCGCTCAAAATATCAACTGCTGCTGCATTACCCTGGCCTGTAGCACTTCCTCCCCCTTGGCTGATATAATTTAAAATGCTGACAATCTGAGCGTCAGAATAAGTTACATCAGGCATTAATAGGTTGTTGTATTCCTTAAAAATGGCATTTGCATCAGCATCGCCACTTTTAATAACAGTTGTTGACGATTTAATAAAGGGAATCAGCCACTCTTGGCTTTTCTTTTCAGTTATACCCAATAAGTCAGGTCCAACGAGCCTGCCACCGCCTATTGTATGGCAAGCAGCACAAGTTGTCTTAAAAAGTTGCTCTCCTTCATCAGCCCTGCCAATGCTGATAAGGAAAATTCCCAGGATGAGCAGGATGGTTTTCATTTGGATTGTCTTCATGAAAAAAGGGATATTATTTGTTTGTAAAAATATTATTTATTTATTTCAAAAATCAAATTTATATGATGACAATCATAATTTAGAATTTTTCTAAATACAAGGCTTTAAACATTAACTTTCTGATATTATGCTTTTTAATAATTATTTATGGTGATTTATATACATTATAGTATGTTTTATATCATAAATACTAGGTTT
Source organism: Bacteroidales bacterium (assembly GCA_036568185.1). Classification (GTDB taxonomy): domain Bacteria; phylum Bacteroidota; class Bacteroidia; order Bacteroidales; family F082; genus DATCTB01. The sequence goes on from DATCTB010000077.1 coordinate 711, forward strand.
TTCGGCTTCTTATAATTGTTAAACATTTTGGCAAAAAAAATAGCTTCACCCCATTGGGCAAAGCTATTTCGCTACATTACACTAAACACTACTATATCATGCCATCATTTCTTTCGATAACAAATACACATTCGCTAGTTCGCGAATTGCAGCTACATAATTTTCTATTTTAGAACCAGCTTCGGCACCCGCTTCAATTTCATCAAATTTATCAAGAAGCATACTTTGGTCATCGTCCGAAAACATATTATCTGCCATCCTGAAAAGTATATTATTTTCTTTATAAATATGGTTTTGCAGCAACTCGGCATAACCTAGCATATTGTGGTGAATATATTGCAATGCCAGTTGGTTGCCACCCTCAAACTCTTCAATGCTTTCCACCATTCCCCTCACGTATTCCCTGCCCTCTGCATGTTCCATCAGCATAACACCCACCGGTCCACAATGCCCGCCTGAGTTTCGTTTTTCAAACAAAGGAAAAAGTAAATCTTCCTCCTTTTTATGGTGCAAGCCATCGGCATAGTTTTGAATGACATTCACTACCGATTTAAAATGATTGATATCAGTAGCTCCATTCGCGGCCATCTTTTGCATAACTTCGGTAAGTTTCAAAATATATACGTGGTCGTTTTCGAGATTTTGTGTTGCTGTTTTCATGTTTCTCTGTATAATGTTTAATGTTTAAAGTTTAAAGTTGGGGGTTTGCCAAAGTGATAAGTAATTAACTTTAGGCGCTTCTTTTCATAATTTCAAAGCTTTTGGGTATAAAATATTGTTTTCCAAATGAACATGCACATGCAGGTCATCTTCAAATTGTTCTAATAGCTGAAAAGCCACGCGGTAAGTATTGCAGGCATCTTCCGGCAAAGCATATTGATTGCTTATTACATTGATTTTATCCATTGCCCCACCGGCAAAATCATGTTCGCCCGACATACGTTCAATTTCTGACTCAATTGTTTTCCTGGCTTCTGCATCCGGGCCGGCAGCCGCTTTCTTTATGGCTGGAAACAAAACCTGCTCCTCTTTTTCTAAATGTTGCGTTAGTTCATCATTTATTTGTGAGAAAATTGAGGCAATCTCAATCAGTTCCGGATGGTGGCCGCCATGTACATTGGCAATTTTTTGCGTGTAAAACATCAGCTCAGGCAATGTTTTTACAACATATTTGTGGTGCGTATTAACAATATAATCGCATAAAAAAGGCAATTCCCACTCATTGAACTTTTGTGCAGCACTTATCGGCGCACTTTGCAATTCGATGATTTGTTTTTTCAGCGAAGCAGAATCAATCCCTTTTTCCCGGCAGGAAGCATCAATACTCTGTTTTCCGCCGCAGCAAAAATCTATTCCGCTATTTTTAAAAATGGAAGCAGTTCTGAAATCGTCGGCAACAATTTCGCCAACTGTCATCTTATTTATTTTATTTGTATTCATCATATTAGTTTTTTTCTGTGGCAAATATATACAATTTATTTAATAGAAGACATAAAGGTCTTTTTATATTTTAATTTATTTTTATTTACATTTGCAGAATATACAAACACATCCATTTTGTTTAATAAAGAAACAGAATACGCCATTCGTGGCCTGGTTTACATCCAGGTGCAAAACTCAGTTGGGCGAAGGCCCGGCATTACCGAAATAGCCGAAGAGATTGCTGCGCCACATTTTTATACAGGAAAAATATTACAAAGGCTTGTCAAACTGGGCTTTGTAGAATCGCTAAAAGGAAAAGGTGGTGGGTTTGGGTTCAATACTGATTTGCCCGATTTACCATTAAAGTCAATCATCACAGCCATTGAAGGCAACAACCTATTTACCGGCTGCGGTATAGGCTTAAAGGAATGCAGCCCCGAGAACCCCTGCCCGATGCATGAAAAATTTGCCCCTATCCGGAAATCAATTGAAAAATTGGTGGAAGATGAAACCATCCAAAGCCTTGCTGCAAATGTATCATCTGGAAAGGAAACCATATTGGGCAGGCTGAAGTGAGGATTGCGCTACCCTGCAATGCTATAGGTTTCGAGCAGTTTATAATTGTGAAGCCGGATTCCATCTTTTCCAATAGAAATTATTTTATCTTTCCTGAGTTCTGACAAAATCCTTACTGCGTTTTCGGTGGACATTCCGCTTAGTTCGGCTATTATTTTCCTTGAAATAGTATTTTCAATCAGGCTGCTTTCAAAAACATCTTTTCCCAAATAAAGTAGCGTTGCGGCTATGCGCCCCAGTGCCTGTTTGTTTGCCAGGAAATTCATTTTATCATAACCCAATTTGAGGTTGTCACAATACCAATTATGCAGCTTGTTACTAAATTTCGGGTTTTTCTCAACAATTGATTTGATTAAAGCTTTGTCAACAAGGTAGCCGGAAGAAGGTAGAATGGCTGAAGCCGAAAAACCCGAATGTTCATCGCCGAAAACAGATGCCAGCCCTATAATTTCGAAAGGTTTAGAGAGTTTGAAAATAAAATCTTTATTTCTCAAATCTTCAACCGATAATTTAACCAAGCCTTCGGTTAAAATAAAAACATAGGAAACCAAACCGTCTTGTTTCAAAATCAATTCACCTTTTTTGAAATCCACATTGGTTTTTAAAATATCCTCTATTTCATTCACCTCTAAATTTAGACCTGTCAGCCAGTTTCCCAAAGCAAGCGAAATGTCAAATTTTGCAGAAACTTTTTTAGAATTTTTACTTAGTTCCCTGAAATGGTGTAAGATAATAAACTGGCTGATTTCATCGGCAACGGCATTAATTAGTTTTTGCTCTTCCAACAGAAAGATGCTGCCAGTTTCTGATTTTATTGGTTTAATATAAAAAGCATTTACTTCACCTACTTCTGAATTTTCAACCATTATTTTGGCTGATTGCTTCAATTCAGTAGCCCGAAAACCATCGGACTGAATAACATTTTCTTTTAGGATAACCTGGACTTTGCATATTTCGGGGTAACGGTAGCCACTGGGAATTTCTTCAACCACCTTCATCAGCACCTCGTTCAGCGGAGCATCACTACTTTTCAACAAAGCCGAAATTTTGTACAAACAATTCAATTCCTTTTGCCTTTCGTTCAGGTCAATAATCAATTTTCTAAGGCTCTCTATTTCCATATTTGTGCATTCATTTTGCAGAATCACATCAAAAGTATTAAAAATCCAAGTCTGGCTGAAAGGACAAAAATTATCAAACACCAATTCATTGATAATTATCATCCCGGCTTATGTAATCTTAGTGTTTGAAAATTTAGCACGCCCGGGCTTTTATCCTGAATTTTGTGCAAGGAAATTTTCTAACAAAAATCCTTTTAAATCAAAGGTTTTTTAACATAAACAAATTCTTTAAAACAATTTTATTATGAATGTAAATAAAATAATCAGCGGACTGGAAGCAAAGCATCCTGGAGAAGTGGAATACCTGCAAGCAGTGCGCGAAGTGCTTGAATCGATTGAAGACGTTTACAACGAAAACCCGCATTATGGAAATATGGGTATTGTTGAACGAATTATTGAACCCGATAAAGTAACCACTTTTAAAGTGCCATGGATGGACGATTCAGGCAACGTGCATGTAAACCTCGGATACCGAGTCCAGTTTAACAACGCAATTGGGCCTTACAAAGGTGGCTTACGGTTTCACCCGAGCGTGAACCTCAGCATTTTGAAATTTCTTGGCTTTGAGCAAATTTTCAAAAATAGCCTTACTTCGTTACCGATGGGAGGTGCAAAAGGTGGTGCCGATTTTAACCCCAAAGGGAAATCGGATGCCGAAATCATGCGGTTTTGCCATTCTTTTATGTTACAATTATGGAAAATCATTGGGCCTGATACTGACATCCCAGCCGGCGACATTGGAGTTGGCAGTAGGGAAATCGGCTATCTCTATGGCATGTACAAAACACTTACTGGCGAACACACAGGCGTGCTTACAGGAAAAGGCAGAAATTGGGGTGGCAGCCTGATGCGTCCCGAAGCTACAGGATTTGGTGCCGTATATTTTGTACAGGAAATGCTGAATGTAATTGGAACATCTATAGAAGGTAAGCGTGTTGCGGTTTCGGGCTTTGGCAATGTTGCGTGGGGAGCAGTGCAAAAAATAAATGAATTGGGTGGAAAAGTAGTAACAATCTCTGGCCCTGATGGTTATATTTACGACCCTAAAGGTATCTCAGGCAAAAAGATTGATTATATGTTGGAACTCCGCTACTCCAATCAGGATATTGTAAAACCATATAGTTATGAATTTCCTGAAGCGAAATTCTTTCCTGGAAAAAGGCCCTGGGAAGTGGAATGCGACATAGCCATGCCCTGTGCCACACAAAACGAATTGGGCAAGGAAGATGCTGAAAATTTAGTAAAAAATGGTGCAATACTGATAGCTGAAGGCGCAAATATGCCATGCACACCCGAAGCAATTGATGTTTTTTCAGCGAGTAAAATGATTTATGCACCCGGAAAAGCTGTGAATGCGGGCGGGGTAGCAACTTCAGGGTTGGAGATGAGCCAAAATGCCATGAAGCTGAATTGGACTTCAGAGGAAGTTGATGAGAAACTCAAGAATATTATGAAAAATATTCATGCATCATGCGTAAAACATGGAATGCAGGACAATGGGCAAATAGACTGTATTAAAGGTGCCAATATTGCCGGATTCCTGAAAGTAGCTGATGCCATGATTGACCTGGGCGTAGTATAAACACGTGCAAAAAAAATCTACTGGAAAACTATTTTAATAATACAAAATACGAGAGTAATATGAACGAACGCAGTAATATTATCCTTTCAAGCCTCGATTTTAAAAGGATAAACAAGTGTATAGCTGAGGCAAAACAGAATAGGACTATCAATGACTTTGAAATCCAAAGGCTGACCTATGAACTGAGCGTGGCTGAAATAAGAGAGCCGCGCCTGATTCCTGATGACATTGTTACAATGAATTCGGTTGTTAGTTTTACTTTTTTAAATTATCCTAAGCAGGCACACGTCAAAATTGTGTATCCACACGAGGCAAACCTGAAAGAATGGAAAATTTCCATTTTTTCCCAAATGGCAAATGCTCTGTTGGGCCACAAAGTAGGAGATGTAATAGAATGGATTGGCCCTGCCGGTGAAATGAGTATGCGGATTGATAAAATCGCTTATCAACCGGAAGCCGCAGGCCATTTTGATTTATAACAGCTACAGGAAACATAAAATGCACTTTCTCATTCCCACATCTCCTACTAAATTTGGCAAAACCCCAAACAAGGAAATGTGGGAATTTTAAACTAAATCATTTTTAATTGCATGAATTCCTAAAAATAAAAAGTATGAAACAACTTGAGAAAATTTTAGTACCTATTGATGTCAATTCAGACTCGAAAGAACAATTGAACACAGCAATCGAAATTGCACGGACGTATAAATCAGAAATTATCATACTGTATGTGCTTTCTGAAGATGTAATCCATAACAACATTCAGCAAATATTATTGCAAGCGATTACTGATTCATTAAACAAAGTAAAGGAAGCCATCCATAAAGAAGGTATAAGGGTGAAAGAACCGGTAATTGAAATTGGGCAACCGATTTACAATATCCTTAAAATGGCTGTTAAAGAAGAAGTTAATCTAATTGTTATAGGCGCAGGTGTTAAGTCGAAGGAAGAGCAATTTAAACTGGGGAATACGGCTGAAAAGCTTATCAGGCACTCAGATATACCTGTGTTGGTTGTCAAATCGGATATTCAAACGAAAATAACAAATATCCTGTGCCCGGTTGACTTTTCAGATAACTCAAGGCTTGCACTTAAAAATGCTATTTTATTTTCTGAAAGACATAAAGCTTCATTAAGAATTTTAAGCATCCTTGAGCCAATCTCCAGAATTTCACACCGCATATATGTGGATTTGGATAATGAGAATTCCTACCGCTTAGAACAACTTGAAAAAGAAATGATACAATTTATAAAGGAATTTGATCTAAATCATATCAATCATACAATTGAAATACAGACTGGTATTGTACATGAAAAAATATTGCAAACAGTTAAAAAATACAATCACGATTTATTGATAATGGGAACAACCGGTCGTTCCGGATTACAAAGAATATTAATGGGCAGTGTAACTGAAAAAGTTGTCCGTCAGGTGCCCTGTTCCTTTATTACAATTAAAACGCAGGATATTATTCAATCAACATTCAACCACGAGGTTAAAGAGATAGAAACTCATTTTGAGAATGCCAGGCATTTAGTTGAACAGGGCAAATATAAAGAAGCAATAAGCCAATATAAGATTTGTATCCAAATTAACAATATGTATATACCTTCGATTTATAAACTTGCAGAAGTGTATAGATTAATTGGTGATAATGCAAAAGCCGGCTATTACGACAATATGGCTAAGAAATTGTTGGCCAGATTGTGGGATGAAGAAATTGAGCAGGAAATTAGAAAATACTATAAATAGCGAAGTATTATTTATTGATTTGTTTTAAAAATGAAGGTTATTGTTTATCAGGATTCATTCCATTTATTCAGCTCCTCCTTCACAATATCGTTAAGCGAAACCTGCCGGCTGATTTTGCCAATCAATTGATCAATTTCTTCATTGCGCAAAATATCACGGACGCCTGCTCGGGCATTGGCAATACGTAGTAAAATACCCTTTGCTTTCAATTCAATGTACAATTGGCCAATCATTTTAGCTCCCGCACGGTCAACATAAGGGGATGTATTCAAATCCCAGATCACTGTTTTCAATGAAGCACCGGCCTCGTCAACTTTAATAAGAATAAGATTTTCGATATAATCGGTATTAAAGTAATAAATTGACGATTCAACCCTGAACATGAAAAGCTGCGTAAATAATTCGTTATCGGGGTTTCGCTCTGCATCCGAATAGCGAATAGTGCCCGGTATCCTGCCCAGTATAGCAACATGCGGGGTTGAAACCGCCTTGATCACCAAAATTATAGTAACTATGGCAGCGATCAACACCCCTTCGAGTATGCCAAAAACGAGTACACCAATTAGTGCGGTCATCGCAAGCATTAGTTCTGTTTTATTGGTTTTCCATATATGAACAAACTCTTTTATATCAATCAGCCCTTTTATTGCCACAATCACAATGCAGGCTAAAACCACACTTGGCAGGTTTTTAAGCATTCCTGTGAGCAGGATTAAGCACAATCCAATCACAATTGAAGCAAACACGAGCGAGATGGGTGTTTTTGCACCTGCCTTATCATTCACCGCTGTTTGCGATAAGCCACCACTCACCGGATAACTTTGCCCAAATGCCGTGGCCAGGTTGATAATACCGAGTGCAAGCAATTCCTGCCGGGGATTTATTTTATATCCATGCTTTTGTGCCATTGTTTTTGCCGATGAAACGCTTTCAATATAGGCCAGTAAAAAACAGGCAAATGCCAGAGGAAAAACAGTTTCCAAATCTCCTGCATATAAAGTGGGTATATGAAACTGGGGCAAACCTGCCGGAATCAAACCTACCGTGTTGAAGCCCATATTACCCAAGGGGGTAAACGAAATGGCCAGGATAGAAACCACAACTACCAAAATGGCAACAGGCCTTCCGGGTAAAAATTTCTCGCCAATAATTAACAAAACCAGCACGACAAGCCCAAAAGCGAGTACGTAGTAATTGTATTGCGGCCATTGCTGCGAAAGTAACATCAGCCGTTCGAAGAAATTTGCGCCTCCCCCTGAAACACCAAACAATTTTGGCAATTGGGTTGCGGCAATGGCCAGCGCCGCACCAGCCTTGAATCCCAGCATTACCGTATCGCTGATGAAATTGATAATACCACTCAAACGCAACAGATAAGCCAATAAACTCATCCCGGCAAACATAAGTGCAGTAAGCGAGGCAATATCAGTCCACCGCTGAGGATCGCCATTGGACATACCAGCAATAGTAACTCCAATAAGTAACGATATTGCTGAAGTAGGTCCTACAGCAAGTTGCCTGCTGCTTCCAATCAACGCGTAAAAAATTCCGCCCAAAAGATAACCATATATACCATATTGAGGAGGCAAACCGGCAAGCGATGCATACGCCAAAGAAACCGGTATTGCATAAGCCGCCAGCGTTATACCTGCAAAAGCATCTTTGCCTAAAAATTTAAAATTATAATCCTGAAGCCAGGTTAAAGCCGGAATGTGGTTTTTCCAAAACATCATTATTGAGCTAATATATTTTTTACCTTTTACAAAGCCGTTTTTTTATCTGAGCACATCGTATTGCATTCCCCGATTTTCAAGTTCATTGAGAATGGTGGGAAGTTGTTTGGTGTCTTGCAAGTTAAAAGTAATGGTTACCTGCACATACCCCACAGGTACACTTGTGGTGGAGCGTTCATGTTCAATGTCGTGGATGTTCGCTTTCATTTTTTCCAGAATAGATATGATTGCCTTTAACTTACCGGCCTGATCAGGGATCAATACCTGGATACGGGCACGCAAGCCTTCGTCCATTACGCCCTTATCGAGGATTTGTTCCAGGATGGACATGTTGGCATTTCCCCCGCTGATTATCGGGACAACCTTTCGGCCTTTTGTGCTGGATTTATGATATAGCACGGCTGCCATTGCGGCCACCCCGGCAGGCTCGGTGAGGATTTTCGCGCGTTGAAGCAACAGGTAGGCTGTCCGGGCCATTTCAGCATCATTCACCACTACTAGTTCGTCCACCAAATTACGGGTAACTTCAAATGTGAGGTTGCCCGGCGATTTAACGGCGATACCATCAGCTATGGTATCGGCCGAGTTCAGGGTAACCGGCTCCCCTTTTTCCATGGAAGCTTTCATAGATTGTGCACCTTCAGCTTCCACACCAATCACACGTATGCGGGGGTTGAGCTGTTTCAAAGCAATGGCAATGCCTGCAATCAGCCCGCCACCGCCGATGGGGACTACCACGTCTTCCACATCCCTCAATTGCTCAAATATCTCAAGCCCGATGGTACCTTGGCCTGCAATAATAAACGGATCGTTAAAGGGGTGCACAAAAGTGGCACCGGATTTTTTGCCAAATTCAACAGCAGCGTTGAATGCATCATCAAAAGTGTCGCCGGAAAGTACCACCTCAGCGCCATATGCCCGCGTAGCAATAACTTTGAGCGGAGGGGCAAAAACGGGCATGAACACCGTACTCTTTACACCCAGGCTTGAAGCTGCATAAGCTACACCCTGGGCATGGTTGCCCGCCGAGGCACAAAGTACGCCTTTAGAGGTTTCTTCGGGGCTAAGATTTTTGATCTTGTAATAAGCTCCCCTTACCTTGAATGAACCTGTAGTTTGAAAATTTTCGAGTTTCAGGTAAACATCGGCATCCGACATGGCCGAGAAAGATTTGCTCCGCTCCAATGGTGTTTGCTTTACCACATTTTTTAATACCGATTGGGCATTGATAATATCGCTGAATTGAGGTAAAGTATTTTTGTTTTTGGTGCTTGGCATGGCTATTTTATTTTAAGCTGCAAAGGTAGAAAGGCTTTTTAATTAGATTGCATCAAGCAGCAATTAAGGTTAACAATGACCGAAATATTTGCCTGAAGAAAATGATAAATACTTTTTTACTGAAAATACTGGTTGAAAGATTTGAAAGATTTCTGGATATTTTCGAAGGCTTCGCTTGCTTCTGTTTCATTTTTGGCTTCCGAAAATTCAGCCACTTCAGCAATAAAGGGGACAAGCCATTTATGCAATTCATCATGTGCCATCCCGCTCATCGTGCAATTCGAGGTTAACAGATGCAGGTTTTCCTTTAATTCAGCAGCCAGCAACTTGTAATCCTTGTGTTGATTTTCTGAAAAAGCTTTAATATCCGCCTCCATATTTTGGATGTAAACCATCATATTGCCGTCAACTTTCCATTTTTCTCCATTATCAAGCACCAGCGTTTCTGCGAGTAAATCATGATGGTGTACCTCGGTTTCGCTGAGCGAAGTTTCTGTGTCCTTATTTGTTTTTTCGCCTGGCGTATTCATACAGCCAAACAGAAACAGGCTTGAAAGCAAAAAAACAAATATTTTCGTTTTCATATTTTTTTCTTTCTAAAATTGAAATAAGTAAAAGTTGTAAATCCAAGGGTTATCAATATTCTGAACATCATAGCGCCAATCGTTTTGGTTTCGTAAATACCTCCCAAATTGATGTAAATCAATAAACCAAAAAAAGCAATAATAAGAATTGATAAAGAAATGGCCAGGGATTGAAATGCCCATTTCTTCAACCTGAATAATCCATAGGCGGAAAAAAGATACAGAATGCTGCAAATGAAATTTGCCCAGACAATAAACAGAACATAATTGCCTTCTTTTTCCCTGATTCCAAATAAATCAAAAATTACCGAACTGCTCATGAATAATGTTAGCAGGGCGAAAACGACTAACAGTGAAGCCAGGATGTAGGTAATTGTTTTATTCACCCGCTGATAATTTTAAAATTTATTGCAGGCAAATATAGGAAAGTATTAGGCTTTGCTAATTTCAGAACTGGCAAGCACCTTCAATTGATAAAAAACCTACTTCTCCACCAACTCAACACGCCGGTTAAGTTTCCTTCCATCTTCGATGATGTTGGTTGACACTGGCGATAAAGGCCCTACACCTTCGGGGCTTAGCCTGGAAGCTGAAATTCCGTACTTATTTACCAAAGT
>DATCTB010000078.1:0-5987 GCA_036568185.1 Bacteroidales bacterium
TACACATATTATCATACCTGGACATTTTATAATGACGAATTGATAGATGCAGGAGATGACGGAGTTGTTGAGTTCGTATTAGGTAATTGTGTTTCAGACTATGATTTGAAAATTAATACTCCAGTACCTGTCGGTTGCGAGACGGCTTATGCATACAGCGAAGATTATGCTACTTGTTTTCTGGAAATGCAACAAGGTTTCAGTAATTGGGGCTGGTCGAACGGGCTTCTGCCAGTTGGAAATTATGAATTTCAACTCTTTGCAGGTGCTGGACAATGCGACCTCGAAAATGGCCGTGAAGTAGGCTCAGTATCTGTTGACTACGATGGTGCAGAAGCTGAAGTAACTTATAATATGCTCCCAGGTTATACATTGGATCAGGTTCATCTGTATGTTGGAAATGAGATATTGCCTAAGAAAAACGGATACTTTACTGTTGCTCCCGGCCAATATCCAATTAAAGAGGAAGGACTGAATGGAGCTACAACCTGGAGTCATACTGTTTCAGGTCTATCGGGAAACATTCATGTCGTCGCCCACTCTGAGGCTTGTGGCCCGGGTTTGGGAAATGCTAAATAGTTAGAGTAATAAGTTAACTTTAGCTGGTTCAATTTATTGATTTCAATCCTTAGTCAACAACAAAGGCTGACGTTATCGGAGTATAACAACAGGGAGTCGTATGTTTAAATTAATGAAAAAGAAAAAAAGCAATGGCAAGAATTTTTATTATCGAAGATGAACCTGTTGCAGCGAAAAATATCTCCCGGATTCTGAAAGAAGAAGGCTATGAGATTGCTGGCATTGCCTCTGATTGCGAAAAAGCTTCTGAAATGATCAATACTAAACAGGTTGACCTTGTAGTATGCAATTTATATTTGAAGTTTACATTCAGTGGGAAAGATATAATTCAATTGATCCGTTCTGTTAAGAATATCCCTTTTGTTTTTTTATCTTCATACACGCACGATGCCAGGCTAAACAGTATTTTGAGGACTAAAAGTGAAATTTATCTGAGTAGCCCCTACACAAAAGAGCAACTACTTGGTTCAATAAACAGATTGCTTCGAAATTTATCAAGATTCAATAGCTCAAATGTTCCTCCATTAATTGTTCTTTAGTTTTAAATGGTTTTTAGAAAATAGAATATAAAATTGGATAGAATAGAACAAATATTATTTGGTTTTGTGCTGTTAATTCCTGCTGTAGTATTACTTTTAGTATTAATGATATATATTTTATTTGACAATTTGCGAACTGGTGTTAGCAGATTGGGAAATAATCGACAATCAGTTAAAATAAAAGGCATTGATTAAATTCTACTAAAAGAACTAATTATGCCAATTGACGGTTAGGTAATTTTTTAAACCTAGCTATGTATTGTGAAAGGAGGCTGTTTTTGGGTTTTCAGTCTCCTTTCCTTTTTTTTTTTTATTTCTAGTTCTGAATCCAATCAGTTATTTCCTTGTCGTCAGGCTTTGTTTTCGAATATAAAACCTTATCCAGGCTGCCATCCCGGTTGATAAGGTATTTTTGAAAATTCCATTTCACTTCCGAATCTGAAACACCATTTAATTCTTTTGTTGTCAGCCATTTGTACACCGGATCAATATCATCACCCTTCACTGATATTTTCGACATCATCGGAAAAGTAACACCATAGTTCAAAGTACAGAATTCTTTAATCTCTTCGTTGGTGCCGGGTTCCTGCTTTCCAAAATTGTTTGCCGGAAAACCAATTATCACAAAGTCCTTGTCTTTATATTGAAGGTAAAGTTCTTCAAGCCCTTCGTATTGTGGCGTGTAGCCGCATTTGGATGCAACATTCACAATAAGCACTTTTTTACCTTTTAGTTTTTCAAATGAGAATTCATTCCCATCTATATCCTTCACTTTGAAGTCGTAGAAATTTTCTGTTTGCGCAATTGTCATCATTGGAATTATAAATATTAGAAGTGTACTTAAAAAAAATGTTTTCATGATATAAGTTTTGAAGTTTTAATTTTGATAAAAATAGTTGAAATCCTGGAAGATAAACAAAATGCTAAGCGTATTGTTCAGTTTTCTCAGTTAATTTCTAAAATTGCCATTACCGGAAAATGATCTGAAAAACTGACTTTATCCAGTTGGTAGTCAATTGTTTTGAATCCGGAAGACTTCATTATATAGTCAATTCTTAAAAAGGGAATTTGCCCGGCATAGCTCCAACTCATTCCTTTTCCTTTTTCAACAAAAGTATCTTGCAAGAAATCAGTCGCTTCGTGATAGGTATAAGAAGAAGGCGGGTCGTTGAAATCGCCGCAAAGAATTATCTCGTAGGGGCATACTTTGATTTGATTGACTAAAAAAGCCACTTGTTTTTCACGAAGCCTGAATGCAGCCGACAGTTTATCATAAATTTTTAAAAAATGCAGCTTTACATCTTTTTCGTTCTGAATATCAGGGTTTACAACAAAGCCAATATCGGCCTGCATCAACTGTATGCTGGCAAAATGTATATTGTAAACACGCACAGTGTCCATGTTAATCACCAAATCAGTATAAATACCAAAAGTCCGGCTACCTTCAAATTTTAATTTTCCTTTGTTCACAGCATCATATTTGGAAAAAATAGCCAGGCCCGTTAGGTACTCGTTGTACCTGGGGTTGAAATAGCTTTCAAAATAATACGATTCGGCATTTAACTCATTTTTCAAACTTTTCAGCGGTTCGTATAATAATTTATCACGTGATTTAAATTCCTGAAAACAAATAATATCGGGTTCTTTTTCAACAACATAGCTGATAATATCCTGTTTCATTTTCGCGGCAGCAGAATCAGATATTTCAAATCCGAAATTCTGAACATTGTATGAAAGAACCTTTATTGAATTTTCTGTACTAACATCATTTTCAGAAAAATTGAATGGAAAATTGTTCTTCAGGTTTTGAAAACCAATTAGTATAAAAATTAGTGAAAGTACGGCCCAATAGCTACGCAACAGAATCCAAAGCAAAATAAAAAACAAGTTAATAAATAGAATTATGGGATAAAAAAGGCCGAAAACTGCAAGAAAAGCAGTTGAAGAAGGCATGGTATGACTGGCCAGCAAGGCAAATTCCAAAGCCACAATTGCCACAATATTTAGCAGCAACAACATGGCTTTCAATAATTTGATTCCTGATTTAGCTTGCAAATGAAAATGTTTAAATGAAGGCTTTCAGCAGAAACAATATTCGGCATTTTTCATAAAACGGCAAAGGCAAATGCTTTATTTTTTATTGCTGCTTTTAAACAGCAAATCCTTCTCTTCTTTGGTGAGGCTTGAATATCCCGAGCGGGAAATTTTTTCTAAAATCAGGTCTATTTCTTCCTGCATTTCGGCACGTTTTTCATTATACGCATCATCTGTCAACGGCCTGCCACTTTTTGGGCGTGTAGTTTCAAATTTGGCAGCTTTTCTTTTTAAACCAAATGAAGGGAATTTTAATGAACTTAAAAACCGGCCAAAGTCAAGAAAATTGTTGCCTTTTCTTAAATAAGTTGCATAAATAAACCCCCAGAATGCACCTCCCAAATGGGCAATATGGCCACCCGGGTTTCCAGCCTGAATGCTCAGTACATCTATTAAAATAAAAATAAGGGCCAGGTATTTCAGTTTTATCCTGCCAAACAAAATCAGTTGTATGGTATAGTCGGGGACATAGGTAGCAACCACAATAATAATAGCCAGGACTGAAGCCGACGCTCCGAGTGCCACCGCATCGCCCCTGATTTGCTCAAAAACCGGGAAAATATTGAAAGCCAGCACGAAGAAAGCGGCACCACTGAGGCCACCTAAAATATAGGTCCATAATAATTTGGAGGGGCTAAGGTATTCAAGGAAAATCAGCCCTCCAAAATACAACATGATGATATTGAAAAGTATATGAAAAAACTCTTCCTGCAAAAACATGTATGTGAATACTGTCCAGGGTTTCGCAGCAAGTAAACTTAAATCAGAGGGTAAAGCCATGTATTTCCCAATGAGGCTGAGAATTACCCCGTCGCCATGGTTGACCATAAAAAGATAGGCAAACAGCCCGATGATTTTGACCAATAAATAAATAATTGTATTAATTAAAATCAGCCTGGAAAGTACGGTATTGCTGAAAAAAATCTTTTTCAGAATTTCGCCTGTATTCCGCTGTGGTTGTTGCTGTCCGAACATAATTATTACTCTATAATTATAACTTACTCTGAAAACCTACAATAATTAATGCAAGTGGAGGAAAAAAGAACCCAAATATTCCCCATCCGATTTTATTGCGATTTAGGTCTCCGGCGATTTTGGTGACTCTAATCGTTACAATAATTTTAATAGTAAGAATTAACAGAAATAAGATTGGGTAATAGTTGTTATAGAAAGAAACATTTAAAATAATAGAAATAAACAAAAGAATTATTCCTTGAGTAATTGCTGTCTTATTTCTTACTATTGTCTTTTTTTGATTAAAGTTTAATACGTTATTAGCATCTGACTTTTTAACGTTTGAGTAAAATGATTTTTTATTTATAAAAAAGCTTCTAGTGAAAAGAATCAATATGGGAGTCAAGGTAAAAAATAGAAATTCAGTAAAATCATAGTCTTCGAAATCAGAACGGCTTTCTATTGGCCAAAAGAATTTATTTGTTCCCTTATTCCAGGTTATTAGCATGGCAATAAAATTTAAAGTTAACCATGCAACGTAAAACCCAAATAGTTTATTAGATATTTTTATTCCAAATAGCTCCTCAATTTTATTCTGGTTAAAAAAACTAATAATTGTATTTTGGTTTTCCTTCTTTAAACTTCCAAATGATGTTAGTTCAATTTGTTTTTGATTTGTGCCACAATAAACACAATATTTGGAATCTTCTTCTATTATCTTTCCGCAGTTTTTACAATACATTCTTTTTAGCATTTAGATGAAATCTAATTATATAAAGTTCCTTTTTTCTTCCAATAAAGAATTATAAGATAGCCAAATATCATTCCGCCAAGGTGGGCAAAATGAGCTACATTGTCGCCTGGGTTATTTGCAATTCCAGAATAAAGTTCAATGGCACCATAAATCATCACGAAGTATTTTGCCTTTACGGGAATTGCGAAATAAACATAAATGAGTGAATTGGGAAACATCATTCCGAAAGCAAGCAAAATGCCGAATACCGCACCTGATGCGCCAACAACTACGGATGCATTTAATAAATCAACTTTATACTGTGACATAAAGTTGATACTTAGTTGCATAGCTTCGTATTTATCTGTGTTTATTAGACGATTATAATTTTCAATAAATTGTTTATAATCTTTGTTATACCATTCTTTTGAAATAATTTTGAAATTACTTGAACTTAAGAAGTCAGTCAATTCATTATGACTCGGGCTAGCAATATAGGAATTGATTGTTTCTAGTAAAGGTGTAAATTGAAAATAAAAAACAAAATAATGTACAATGCCAGCACCAATACCCGTAAATAAATAATAAAAAAGAAAACGTTTAGGACCCCAATAATTTTCCAATACATTGCCAAACATCCATAAGGCAAACATATTAAACAAAATATGAGTGATAATTAATCCACCACCGTCTGGATCTATCGCTGCATGCATAAACATGTAAGTCACAAACTGCCAACTCTTAAAGTTATCAGCTAAATAATAATGCAATCCTAGTATATCGTTAAGATTTATATTCATCGAAGTTTTAAGTGCAATGGTAGCCAGGAAAAACAAACCATTAATAATGAGCAGGTTCTTCACAACCACTGGGAGCATATTAAACCCTCCGGGACGAAATTGTTGCATAATTTTTTCGAATTTTGTTACTTCATCTAGTAGCTGACTAAAAAATACTATCCCGTCATCCCGAATTTATTTCGGGATCTATAATGCAAACATGCAGAGATCCTGAAACAAGTCCAGGATGACTGTAGTTATTTGGATTAATAAAAGTATTTTCACCCCAATCAACTATTATTCCAATGT
>DATCTB010000079.1:0-7653 GCA_036568185.1 Bacteroidales bacterium
TGGAAGGAATTCAAGTTGATATTGAAGTTAAATAAATGAAAACACTAAAACAGTTCAGTTTACTATTGTTCATTTTAGCCCTGGTTGCTTCAATGCAAGGACAATCTGTCTATTTTACTGACACTGTTTATTCTGATAATAATCCGCAATCGATTTATTCTATACTTCAATATAAAATTATAAAAGGCGATACAATCAAAGAGGGGCCTGCCAAATATTTTTATCCGTCTGGCCGCTTATGGCAAAATGGTTTTTATAAAAACGACCAGTTTGACAGCCTTTGGACAAGTTATTATTTAACCGGACAAAAAAAGAAAGAATCCTTTTATAAAAATGGCAAACAAAACGGAGCTGTTGTTAATTATTTTGAAAATGGCAACTACCAGTTCACCGGTATTTATATAAATGACTCTTTAAATGGTGAAATGACTATTTATTTTCCGACCGGGGAAATTAGTGAAACAAGATTTTATAAAAATAATAAATTGAATGGCATGCTTACCGGTTATTTTAAAAATGGCAACATCAACTATCGTATGGCTTATAAAGACAGTATAAGAGATGGGCTTTTTGAAAAATATTATGAATCGGGAGTTATCAAAGAAAAAGCACTGATGAAGGGCAATTCATTTTATGGAAGCTATGTTTCCTATTATGAAAATGGCCAAATAGAATCAACATATTCCTATAAAGGTTTTGATATAGATGGAGCTTACCTGGTTTTTTATGAAAATGGGAATCCTATGATTCAGTGTGATTATGTTAAAGGTGTTCCCAAAGGTTTGTGGAAACAATTTTACATTGACGGTGCCCTTTTTGAAGAAGGCCAGTATCAGGAAGGTAAACGAACCGGAGAATGGTTAAGCTTTTACAACGACAGCACTTTGTATATGCAGGGAAAATACGTGAATGGCAAAGCGTCTGGGCTATGGAAACTTTACCATAAAAATGACACTATAAAGCAAATAGGTTCTTTTTCTGATGGTAAATCGCAAGGCTTGTGGAAGTTTTATTATGATAATGGACAATTATTAAAGAAGGGTAGTTTTAAGGATAATAAGGAAGATGGTCACTGGGTTCACTATTATGAAAATGGGAAGGTGAAGTTTGACTTGTATTATAGTGAAGGAAAACTTCAGGGTATCCTAACAGCGTATGACGAAAATGGTAAAATAGTTGAACAGGCAGAATATTTTGACAATGTTATAGTTAGAAGAATCAAATAATATTAACTAATGAAAAAGATAGTCCATAAGCGCTTAAGTTTACGCATTCTTTGCATATTGATGCTGCTTGTGGCTATTCATTCACCAAAACTAATTAGTGCCCAGGACATACCTCCCCCAAATCCGGAGCTAGACATAAACATTTTATCAGGTAATGATATTCTTTTTGTTTTTGATGAAATTTCAGAATACAAAAACGGTATCATGAATGCCGGGCAAATAACTTATATCAGGATTGGTTCCATTACCAAATGGCAATTGACATTTAAGGCTGATCAAATTATGTTTTATGGCAATGTAAACCCAGCCCACCAGATGGAATTAAACAATGTTGGCGTTGTTGTTGTGTCCACAGGAACAAATCAGGATGATGGTATAGCCACTGTTAATTATGCAAAAGCAAGCCCTCTTTGCCTGGAAAGCAACGATGTACTTTTGTTAAACCCAGGAACTGGTACCAACAGAGGCTATGGTATTAAAAATGCATTTTCATTATTTTGGGAAATGGGCACCAAACGTGGCAACATGAATACTATAAGCATGCTTGAACAAAACTTGGCGCCTGATATGTATACAGTTACAATCACATTAACCCTTACACCCGTTTTTTAGCCAACTATGACACCTTTTATTGATAAACATATAGATCTTTTATTTAAATCCGCAATCTACCTTTTAGGGTAGTGCAAAAACCACAATTTTACTTTGTTGTATATATTAAATATTCGATTATATTTGCTTCGTGAACTTTTATAAAAAATGAAATTAAGTTTTTAAACTAGATATAATAATTAAACAAACAATTCAATCAATTTTTTAACCTTAAATTTTTAAACATTTTTTTTAATAACCTAAATTTTTTAACCATGAAGAAAATTTTTCTTTTAAGTGCATCTTTGATCTTATGTTTCAATTTGCACATCTTAGCTCAAACAGACACAGATGACGTTATTTTTAACGCCGATCTGCAGAATGTCTTTGCAATTACAGTAACTTCAGGAAACACACAGAATGCTGTATTTGACACTCCTGCCGAGTATAACCTTGGTATTAATGCTGTTGGTACTTCTGTTTTTCAAGTTGAGTCAACAGACGATTGGTATTGCGATTTAAATGCTAATGGCGTTAACTTCAATCCAGTTACTGGTAGCGGAAACTTACCAGTTGATAACATCGGGTATTGGCTCGAAGCTATTGGATCCAACACATTTGGCGCTGAACTTGTTCTTACACAGTCAAATAGTTCTTTGGCTACATCTAAATCAGTTACTGCTGTTCCCGTAAGGATTATTGACCTCGGTTCAAGCAGTAATGCTGGAGGCCAGGCTGAAAATGAGTTTAACCTGAACTGGACTATGGGTACTATGCAAGGTGATATGCACGCAACCAGCATGATGGACCAGATTGCCAATGGTGACTTTACACTTGGCACATATACAACAACTATTACTTTGACTGCAACTCAAATTCCATAAGTTGTTTGAATAAACGAAAAAAGGAAACATAGAAAAACTATGTTTCCTTTTTTTACGCCTTTTAAAACCTAATAAATGAACTCAAAAAGAACATATTTACTTTTCATTTCCATTGCATTTCTCCTTCTGAGATCCAATTCAGTTTGTGCACAGGATGAAAAATGGCTGGAAGTACGGTTTAATACGGTTCTTGAATCTATTTTACAGCTGAATATTGACCCTGATGCACACGTTGAATTCGGAATAAAGGAAATAAACGATAATCTTTTTCAAATAACTGAATATCCTGAACCGGTCATGTTCAGCATTGAAGCCACCAACAACTGGAACCTAACTATATCAGCTTCAGCAGAGTATTTCAGCGGCGCCGGTGATTCTTCTTTACGAATACCTGTTGATTTTATTGGTTACACCATCGAGAGTTATGGTACAAACTGGGATAATGGCGATTTTTCGAATATTATCAATTTAACAAAAGATACCTTATACCCTTTAGAAACTGAGCGAAGATTGGTTTTGAAAAACGGTCGGAGAAATAATATAGGTGGAAACAAACAGAATTTTTTCATTATAAGATGGAATTTTTTCGATGAAAATGAACAAATGAATATTAAGAAGATGTCGAATTTCAATATGACTGACGACACTTTTAAGGTGGGACTAGTGCTGACTCTAGCCGAAAACCTCACTATTGATGCAATAGAATAAATAATTTCAATGTGCATAGAAAAAGCTACATATTCCTGCAATGGGCAATAGTTATCCTTATCTTACTGTGCATTCCCAGAAAAACTCTAATTGCTCAAACCTCAACAGCCAGCGCTGTAAATAATTCACTGCAATCTTATTTTATAAAGTCCGAACTATCGCAAAAATCGGGTGAATTGTGCTTCAATGTTATTAATATTGTAAACCCTACGGCACAGGCAATCAGAATAAAAACTTTTTTAAACAAACCCGAAGGATGGGCATTATATGGAACCTCAATAAAAGACACTGTTGTTCCAGCAGGAGATACTCTCAGGTTGCCTTTCAGGTTAAAAATTGCTAACGACGCATCTTCTGATATAAGCTACGAAGTAAGCTTTGAGGCATATTCGCTATCAAATCAATTATTAACCAAAAGTAATTTCACCGTAAACGCTTCTGTAATTCGCGACTGGAATGTGATTGTTCCCACAAACCGGATTTTCTTTTATCCAAGAATGAACCTTGCACAATTTGATGTTTTGGTTGAAAATAAAGGAAATACACAAGAAATTATTACGCTGGATTTTCAAATCGACAAAAAAATAGAACTTGAAAATGCAGATGGTAGCAGCCTGAATAAGGTGATATATTTGGCACCACATTCAGATACCGTTATAAAAGTAAAAGCAAATTACACTTTTTCTGAAGAAAAAATATTCGACTTGAGTAAAATTCAGGTTAGTGCTTCATCTGAAGAAAAACAAGTAAACAAAAGTGTTTTCATTGAAAAATACAATGATACTTATGCGCCCTTGCATGTTGACGAAACTCTGCCACATACTGCTGAATTAGGTGTAAGATTCAACTCAGGTGATCAGGAAGTAAGTCCGTTTTTAAAAGCCAGGGGACAGACCATTTTTAAGAATGAAAGTACCTTTAACTATAACTTTTCTAATTACGATTTATCGGCCCCTTCCAAATTTCTAGATAATAGTTACTATCGCTTTTTATATACACGAAATAAGTTAAACATTGGTGTTGGTGCCTTTTCTTCCCAGCTTGGTCGAAATTTGTACAGTCAAAATGGGATCATGTTCTCAAACGAAATTCAAATTACAAAAACAAGCAGTCTTCAACTTTTTGCAGATCAGGATTTAATGAATCCCATTACCAGTGCAGCACTTGGCTATTCTTACCAAAAGAATAAACTTGATATGCAAAGCTCGATATCATACAATTTTAACCAATTTACAAAACAAAACACTGCTTCGATTATACTTTCCAGCGGTACAATTCCACTTTTCAGGGATCATACTGTTTCTGCAACAACCTATGGCCTGAGAGAGGACAATTATTACTCCGTTAATTATTATCAACAAGGCTATGCTTGGGATATTAATTATAATGGTTGGCTTGGAAAGCAATTCTCGTTCATGCTAATGAATAATTTTGGTTCTCCAAATATACCTGGTTCACAACAAGGATTACTCAATAATGCAATCAGAGCAAATTATTTTCTCGGAAGTACAAAAAGCTATATTTCAGGAACTTACGTAAATACCAGGAGAAATTATTACTACTACGCAGTAACCGATTCATCTGCCACCAAATTGCCCAATATTTACCTGAACAACCAATACGTTGCTGTAATGTACAACAGTCATAAAAATCTGTTTTTTACGTGGTCGGTTGGTCCAAGTGCTCAATTATATGCCTCCAGAAAACCATTTAATAAGCAAGGTGATTATGAAACATATGAAATCCAACGAATTAGTCTTGAATTTAACTCAACTTTGTTTACAAGTCTTTCTTTAAACTTAAAAGGGGGTTTTCGTCAAACTTATTACCAGTTGTATCAAGAAACTACGCTTGACAAGTATGACTTTCACCTAAAGGCCGATTACAACAAGAATGGCTATGGAGTGAGGTTTAACTATGATTATGGACCTTTTGTAAATACGGGGTTATATCAGTCTGCGAGTGATTTTGATTACAATGGAATCATGCTTTCTCCATATATTTTCAAGTCATATTTCAGAAATCGTGTAAGTGTTCAACTTTTTACAAATTTTTCTTACCGTTTCGACTTAAATTACGGATATCTGAATATTACCCCAAAGATTGAAACATATTTGGCGAAAAACTGGTATGTAGTCGTTGCCGGAAATTATGGGTATTATGCGCAAGGTGGGCCTGAATATCAATATGATAATTCGGTTTATTTTGCAGAAGTTTCCATAAAGAAAACATGGGGAAAAACAGACTATATGGCCTGGCAAAAGAAAATGCGCAGGCTGAAAGTAATTCTATTCCAGGATGATAACGGGAATGGAATAAAAGACAATTTTGAACAAGGTATTCCTTATGTTAAAACCCGACTGAAACTTACAATTGGCTCCGATCAAACAACAGCCGGGCATTTTCCAGTTGACATATCATTACTTTCCAATGAAAGAGGAACTGTGATTTATAACCAAATTCCCCAGGGATTCTATGAGCTGGAAATAAATCCTTTAACTGATGTCGGCGAATATTTTTATGTTAACAAAACAAACAAGGAAATTGATATTGTCAAAAACATGACAATTTATATCCCATTTCAGAAAGCTGCCAAAATTGAAGGAATGGTAGATGTAAAACGAAGCAAATTTATCAGGGACGGTTCCGGAAAAATAAATCTTGCCAATATTAAAGTGACTGCCTACAACAACACAGGAAACAGCTACTCTTCGTTTACACGAAATGATGGTAGCTTTGTTATTTTTGTCCCCGGCGATACAACATATTATGTGCGTATGCAAAATGTTTTTGGTAGTAATTTCATTCAACGACAGAATGACATCTCAGTTAAAGTTCCTGATTCCAGTAACAAACCCATTTTGTTTGAATTTGTTGAGCTTCAGAGAAATATTAAGTTTAAACAAGCTGAGCCCGAAGTTCCAGACAGTCTGAAAATGGTGCCTCAAAAAGTTAAAATCTTGGAAGGAAAGATTTACGAAAATGCCAAATCCGATACCTTGCGACGAAAAGAAGTACCTGATTTTAATTTTGACAATAAAAAATCACAAAGCCAGGAAATGGAACCAGGTAAATTCTATGTTATCCTTGGAGAAACCAATGATATAAATGAGGCTTTGAAAATTAAAAAGATAGTTGACGAAAATGGTCTGAAATCGCAACTTGGTATTGTTGAAGGAGAAGAAAAATATTTTATTTTCTCGAACGAATATTCTAACCGGCTAGATGCACAATCCGAGCTCGATTTACTAAAGAAAGGCGGCAATAAAAAAGCCTATATCATGAAATACAAGTAGGCCATTTGCCGCGGTGGTAGTAAAAAAAACATAGCCACGGATTCACTGATATTTAATCTACGCATTAGCGGCTAAAAAAATAAATTGCCGTGGATTCGCTAATTTTATTCGTGCATTAACGGTTAAAATTCATAGATACCTATCTTTGCTTTAAAATAGCTCAATGTTCCACACTATAAATCCATTTACCGGGGAAATTATTTCCAAATACCCTGGGCAAACAGAAAGCCAGGTAAACGGCATTATTCAAAAGGCAAACAACAGTTTTCTGGATTGGAAATATATTCCAATTTCCCAAAAAGGCGCATTATTCATGCAACTTGCTAAAATCCTCAGAAAAAACAAAGAAGATTATGCCCGTTTAATTACTGCTGAAATGGGCAAAATTATTTCAGAATCGAGGGCAGAAGTTGAAAAATGTGCCTGGCTGTGCGAATTTTACGCAGAAAATGCTGAACAAATGTTGGCATCGGAAATTATTGAAAGTGATGCCTCAAAAAGTCATGTGCGATTTGAACCTGTAGGAATAATATATGCAATCATGCCGTGGAATTTTCCTTTCTGGCAAGTCCTCAGGGCGGCTGTGCCAACTATCATGGCAGGAAATGTTGTTGTATTAAAACACGCTCCAAATGTATTTGGATGTGCTGTAGCAATTGAAAAGCTGTTTATTGAAGCCGGGTTTCCGGCAAATGTTTTCAGCAACCTGGTTATTCCTATTGAAATATCTGAAAATATAATCGCCAATCCATTGGTTCAGGGAGTTACTATTACAGGAAGCCAGAAAGTCGGCAGCATTGTTGCCTCCCAGGCTGGGAAATATTTAAAGAAATGTGTGCTTGAATTGGGTGGCTCCGACCCTTTTATTGTAATGGCTGATGCCGATTTCAATCAAGCTTGCCAAGTTGGAACTAACTCAAGAATGTTGAATTCAGGGCAAGTTTGTAT
>DATCTB010000080.1:0-5993 GCA_036568185.1 Bacteroidales bacterium
AACACATGAAAATGTTTGGAATAAGGAAGAATATTAGCAAAAGCAAAAATCAATAAAATATGGGCCCACCAGTTGAATTCGTGCCAGAAACCGGCTGAAGCAGGTGTAGTGTTCTGAAAAAACCCGGCTAAATATGAACTTACAGGGTAAACCCCAAGTATTTCATTTCCAACACCATTCGACCAAATAATATAAGACGTATTCATTCCTAGCAAAGTCAGCATCAACACCAAAATAATGGTTAGTGCCAGGTTGGCATCGGCTTTGGAAACGGGTTTCATTTCGGGGCCATAAAATCTCTTGACATGCATAAACAAACGCCTGAAAAGGAAAGCCAAAACGGCAAGCGAAATGATAAAAGCAAAAATATCGCCCGATGCCATGATGAAATCATACACCGGCCCAAGGAAAAATAAAGCCCTTTCGGTGCCAAACAATCCATCAATCACCATTTCGATGCTGCCAAACAGGATGACGATAAATCCCCACCATACCAGGGCATGCATCAACCCGATAACGGGTTTACGCAATATTTTTTCCTGGAAAAAAGCCACCTGTACCATCACCCAAAACCTTTTCCCAAACTCATCAAGCGGTTTCTTTTTGGTAAATTTAAAATACTTGAAAATGCGCTGCATGGTCCAGGCAAAAATGCCCAGGGTTATCAGCACTGAAATGGCAAATACAAGTTGTTTTATCATGGCAATTGGTTTTGGAAAATTTGAAGTTTCGAAGATAGGGAATTCTTAATAAAAAATATGGCTGAGTTTTACATCAATTTTGCAATTTCACAGAAAGTTTATTACATCCCACCAAGTTTTGCTAATGCAAGGGCAGCAAAGCTTAAAGCAAGGAAGAAACCGAACATGTCGGTTACTGTTGTTAAAATAGGGCCCGATGCCAATGCCGGGTCAACATCCATTTTTTTGAGTAAAAGTGGAACTGTTCCTCCTATTGAAACGGCGACCACTGTATTGATTGCCAGCGCAGCGCCGACCACCAGGCCGAGGTACACATTTCCCTTCCAAAAATAAGCTGCCAGACCGATCAGAAGGCCCAGTACAAGACCATTAATCAGCCCAACAGAAATTTCCTGCCACCAAACCCTCAGTGTCTCATTAGGTTTAACAGTACCCAAAGAAAGCTCACGCATACTAACCGCCACTGCCTGGTTTCCTGAGCAGCCACTCATATCGGAAATAATTGGCAAAAATACAGCCAAGGCAATCACTGACTGCAAAGTATCCTGGTAAAATGCAATTACGCTTGCCGCAATAATATTTAAAAAAATGTTCACCGACAGCCATGACAATCTTCTTCTGGAACGAAGCAAAACCGGCATGGTCCGTAATTCATCACCACCAACAATACCCTGGGTTTCCAAGTGCTCGAAAGCTGCCCTTTCGTTTATCGCTTCCAGCACATTTTTCCTTCTTAAAACACCAATTAATTTGTTTTTTTTATTTACCACCGGGAAACCATAGAAATCGTAAGTATCGAATAAATCTTTAACTTCATCGAGAGTGGCCATGTCATTTATAGCCATAACATCCTTAACAACCAGGTCGGACAAGAGCTGGTTCGGTTCGGCCAGTAGAAGGTCCTGCATTTGCAAAACCCCGATAAAATGATTTTGTTTATCTACAATATAGATATACCTAACGTGGTAATACTTATACTTTTCGGCATTCTCCTTCAAATCCTGCACTACCTCTTTAACGGAAAGTGTTTCCCGGTAACGGAAAAACTCTGTAATCATTAAACCGCCGGCAGTGTCATAATCGTAGGCAATGAGTTTTCTTAAGTTAGCCGCCTTTTCCGGGTTCATTTCTGTCAGAATTGCTTCGGCATCCTTATCGTCCAGTTCCATCATCAGGTCAGCGCGCTCATCGCTCATCATTTCATTCATAATGGCGGCAGCACTGCCGGTTTCCATATCTTCAATAATATCAACAGCTTGCGCTTCGGGCAACTCCTCAATTAAAATAGCGGCACTAAGTGGGCTAATCATAGTAAGAAGCTTTTGCTGCTCCTTTCTGTTTAACTTGTTCATCAGATAGATCAAGTCGGCAGCAGATAAGCTTTCAACATAGGTGGCCAGCTTTTCCTTGTTATTTAGTTCAAGTAATTGGCGTGTAAAATCGATTGGTTTAAGTATCTCTTGTTGTTCCATTCTTCAAAAAAATAAGGTAAAAATATTTCCAGAAAATTCCATTCCGAAGATAAGGATTTATTGAATAGGGCAGGTTTTAGAAATTGCTATTTTCCAAATGGATTTATTTTAAAAGAGTTATGCTGAAAACCCAACAGTTTTTATTTTCTAAATAGAATTTATTAATTTTGATACTGTTCCCTGATTCTTAATTTAAACTTAAAACTACGTATCATGAAACCAATCCTACACAAAATGATTTTGATCCTTTTTCTTGTAGTTCTTTCTACAAGCGGTTTTTCGCAAACCTGGACTAAAACTTATGGCACACTTAATGAAGATGAAGGCAATGCAGTGCAGCAAACCTTTGATGGAGGATACATCATTACCGGGAGCACTTTCCCAACCAATCCATGGGATTCCGATCTCTATCTGATTAGAACCAACAGCAGCGGAGACACTCTCTGGACAAAAACCTATGGTGGGCCAGGAAATGAAATCGGTGTTGACGTGAAGCAAACGACTGATAATGGATTTATCATTTCAGGGTATTATTCAACATTGGGAGCTGGAGGTTTTGATGTTTGGTTACTAAAAACAGACAGCAATGGCGACACTTTATGGACCAATACATTTGGGGGCGCAAATAATGATTTTGGAAATTCAGTATTTCAAACGGACGATGGCGGATATGTTATCATTGGTTCTACAGAATCTTATGGAGCCGGTAGTTCCGATTTTTGGATTTTAAAAACTGATGCCACCGGAGATTCACTTTGGTCGACTACATATGGTGATTTTTACAACGAAATTGCTTTTGAAGCACAAGCTACATCAGACGGGGGTTATGTAATAGCCGGCTACAAGCAAATCCAGGGATTTACCAATGCTGATGTGTGGCTTCTTAAAATATATAGCAATGGGGAAATTGATTGGTCACAAACTTATGGCGGCGATTACAATGAACTCGCATACTCAGTTCACGAAACAGCTGATGCAGGATATATTCTTTCGGGTTATACCATGTCTTTTGGTTCAGGTGCTCAGGATGTTTATCTGATTAAAACAGATATGTATGGTGATACAATGTGGACAAAAACCTTTGGTGGAACTTCCAATGATGCAGGAAATTCTGTCATCGAAACCGCAGAAGGTGATTTTATTGTTTGTGGAAATACTTCTTCTTTTTCGGAAGATGGAGATATGGATCTATGGCTAATCAAAACAGATATCAGCGGATATACCTTATGGACAAAAACTTATGGGGGAACAGGTGCCGAATTGGGCTACTCCGTAATTGAAGCTTTCGATGGCAGGTTGACCGTTTGTGGTTTTACATCAAGCTATGGCGCTGGCAACAAAGACGTCTGGTTGCTTCACGTTGACGCAGACGGACAAGTAGGTTTAGATGAAAATATTTACCCAACATCATCCGGTTTTGAGCTGAAACAAAATTATCCAAACCCGTTTAATGGTTCAGCTACAATAGAATATTCTATACCAACTTCAGGTATCGTTTCATTAAAAATTTATGACCTAACGGGAAGGCTGATAAACACTTTGGTCAATGAACAAACATCTGCAGGAAAGCATTTTATCCAAATTAGCAGCAATGGACTGGAAGCAGGTATTTATTATTACCGCTTGCAATCAGGCAATTTTGATTCTACTAAAAAATTTATTCTGAATAAGTAAAAGGTCAGGATCAACCTATTTGGGGACAGAATAAATACGAATTATTTAATTCATTATTTATTAATTCAATAAATTTGTAATTCATCAATTCAACAATTTCCCCATGCCCATTCCAACCTCAAGAACCAAAGAAAACGCTACAATCATCATCAATGAAGCATTATGCAACGGTTGTGGATTGTGTGTAAAAGTGTGCAGCGACAATAGTCTGATGATGTTTGAAGGCAAAGCCCACGAAAACCCAAACCCGCATTTTGGGTGCATTGCCTGCGGACATTGCATGGCAGTTTGCCCAACAGATGCTATTGAAATTCATGGGCGCGAGATGTCGCCCGCAGATATGTTTGTTTTACCCAAAAAAGAGCAAACCGCATCTTACGAGCAACTGCTTAGTTTGTACCAACGCCGCCGAAGCATCCGCGAGTTTAAAGACAAGCCGGTTGAAGACAACCTGCTTGAAAAAATCCTGGAAGCCGCTGCAACTGCGCCCATGGGCTTGCCTCCTTCCGATGTGAATGTATTGGTGTTGAGAAACAAGGAACAGGTAAGAGCCTTTGCCAAAGATTTTTGCGATTACCTGGAAAGCCTGAAATGGTTTGTCTCCAAATGGTTCCTGGCATTGATGAGGCCTTTCTGGGGCAAAGCCAATGATGAAATGTTCAAAGGATTTTTGAAGCCTTTGGTGTACCTCTATACCGGCCACATGAAGAAAGGCGACAACCTGGTGAATTACGATGCGCCGCTTGCTCTCTATTTTTATGGCTCACCTTATACCGACCCTGCCGACCCAATTATTGCCGCCACTTATGCCATGCATGCCGGCGAAAGCCTCGGCCTGGGAACCTGCATGCTGGGCGGCGTTCACCCGTTTATACAAAATGGAAAAAAAGCCAAAAAATTCCGGGAAAACCACGGCATCAAATATGCCAGCCGCGAAGGCTTGTTTGTTATTTTTGGGTATCCAACTATTAAATTTAAGAAAGGTATAAGGAGGAGTTTTGCGAGTGTGAATTAAATAGGCACCTTGAAATCATTCCAAAAACGCATGGATATTTTTTTTTAGAATAGCGTATCTTTGCCACCCTAATTAATTTTTTGATATGAAAAGGTTTGTTTTCTCATTATTAATTGTTTCTGTAAGTGTATCAGTTTTACTCACTGCATGTAAACCGGAGCCACATCCTGTAACCTTGCCCGATTATGAAAAAGCTAATTTGACAGGTGCTGTCCAGCTTTTCGACGAGGGAAATGAAGAGCAAAATCCCGACAAAATGTTTGTTACTATTGAAGGAAACGAATTTAGAACCTATGCTGAAACTGAGAAAGATGGAAATTTCATTTTGCGCAATGTGCCTTTTTATGATAATTATATATTAGCCTATATCAAAGATGGTTACGGAACCTTTAAGATTTACAATTACAACCATGAATTTACAGGTACGGAAGGCGTTTTACCAGGCGTACCCAAATTAGGAATGAAATCTACAACTTGTGTTACATCACTGGTTGTTGAACAAGATACAGTCAGGCAAGACACAAGCATTCGTTTCAATATTGGTATTTCTTACAATGCAACAGGAACGAATCCAAAATATGTCAGGTTTTTATTTCATGAAATAAATTCGGTGAGCGATTCCACATACTCAAATTATTCACCACGTATTACTGTTAAATCTAACCCTGCAAGTATAGATTTTACTTCGTCTGATTTTCAAACTATGGGAATGCAATCAGGCACAACCTATTTCGCGATAGCATATGGTGATTCTTTTCATACCAATGAGTATTTTGATTTCGTTACTTCTAAAGAGGTATTTCCAAATCTCTGTGCAGAGAACGCACCCTCTCCTGTACAAATAATTGTTCCCTAGAATTGTCAAAGGTTCTTTTTTGAAGAAAAAGAAAAAGTTTTTTAGCCGGATAATATTTCTACTTAATAACTCGGGTTTTCAACCTTACCTATAAATAAAAGTGTATTGGTAGTTCTTTCGCGGATAGCGAAAATAAAGGGTTTGTCAACGATAAAGGGGTCAGGGCCGGCACTTGTTGTATTTACACCAACTGTAGTAACCGCTGCAGCCTCGGTTCCTTCTTCGTTCACATCAACAAACGTATTTTGTTTCACAAAACTTACGTACAAATCTTC
>DATCTB010000081.1:0-2350 GCA_036568185.1 Bacteroidales bacterium
GCAAACAAGACAAAAATCGGTTGGAAACACTTCCGAAATTATGGTTGTGCTTCAAAATGACGAACAATGGGAATTCCGCATTGGTGATGTAATCAGGGAATATCTTGGACAACCGCAATATGGCTTGAACCAGGCTGAAACTACATTCAAATTATCACATATCACGGCAGGCAGTTTTTCTGAATTGCTGCAAAAGCACCGCAACCTGATTATTGTCAATATCGATGATAAAGCACCAAAAGCAAGCATTGAGTCTATTAATGATTATTGGGCTGCACCACAGCAAATTTTTAGAATTACCGCTCCCTCTGTCGAAGCGTTTGTTGAAGTTTTTGAAGCAAACGCAACAACAATAATCAGAAAATTCAACGAAAGCGAACGTAACAGAATTATTTCAGTATTTAAAACAGCCGCCGGCAACAAAGCCATTGACCAAATCAGAAAGGATGCAGGTTTGACCTTTGTGGTTCCGGCAGATTATTTTGTAGCAAAATCTGAACCCGGTTTTATGTGGGTGCGCAAAGAAGCGGCCGAGTACAGCCAGGGCTTTGTAATTATTTCTGAAGAATACCAGGATACAGCCCAGTTTTCAACCGCGAGCATTTTATCCCGAACAAACAGGTTTTTGAAGCAATTTGTGCCAGGTTCCGTTGACAGTTCGTACATGATAATTGATGATGTTTCACTTGAGCCAATGGTCTCACTGGCCAGCGATTTTTTGGTTGAATATGCTGTAGAAATAAGAGGGCTGTGGAAAGTGGAAAACGATTTTATGGGTGGGCCCTTTGTCAGCTATACTTTTGTTAATCCCAACAACAACAAGATAATCACGCTTTACGGATACGTTTATAAACCAAACAAGGAAAAGCGCGACCTGCTAAAACAGGTTGAAGCGATTATGTACTCTGTAAGTTTTTAGTTAGGTTCACAATAGAAACTTTCAGCGCATTCCAGGTGTTCGAGCTTTAAAAAAAGCTGCCACATTTCGCGACAGCTAAGTATATTAAAATTTTTGCTTTTTTTTACTCCTTAACGTAGGAGATTTCCATGCTTCCAAGTGCTGTTTTGGAATTTGAAATAATGCGGCCGTCTTCAACTTTACCCAGTTTGGTAGGTTTAAGTTCCTGGCCTTTAAAGAAAAACGAGATATTGCCCTCGTCGTCAAGCAGCCACGAAGCCTCGTGAGTATTGTTGTTGGAAACAATAACCATTACTGAATCGTTCAGGAATCTAAAAAATGTTTCTTTTTGCATTTCTACAATCTGGCTGATCATTTCGGGGTTAACCTTGGTTTCGTCAAATTCGGTGTCCACCTTATCAACTTTCCAGGTTCCAATCAATTCTGCCTTTGGGTCGGAACTACAGGCAGAAGCAAACAGTACAAGTGAAACGACAGACAACAATAGAATTTTTTTCATGCTTTTTGATTTTAGGATTGCAAAGATACATTCAAAAATATTTATACGATAAATTTGAGAAAAAATTATAGATTTTTAACAGCAATTGGAATACCTTATCAGGAAAAGAAAAAATGACTGAGAAGATTAAAACATTTAAGTATCCAGTTTCTGAGTATATAATTTTAAATAGTACATTGCGCTGTTTTTTTTATATGAAAACTAAATATTTATGAAAATGATGAATTACAAAAACTTGATGTTTGTTATGATTGGCTTGTTTAGCCTTTCTTTTTTCCAGTCGAATGCACAGGGTGTAAAGGCTGATGATATTGTTGGCGTTTGGCTCAATGAAGACAAAGATGCACACGTCGAAATATATAATAAAGGCGGCAAATATTTTGGAAAGATTATTTGGCTTTTGAATCCGAATGAAGATAACTCCACCACTCCAAACCTAGACGATAAAAACCAGGACGAAAGCCTGAGAAGCCGCCCTGTGATGGGCTTGCAATTGCTTACCGATTTCGTTTTTGATGGTGACGACGAATGGGAAGACGGGAAAATTTATGACCCAAAAAGTGGCAAAACCTACAGTTGCTACATCGAATTTTATGAAGGAAACAAGGATAAACTAAAAGTGAGAGGTTTTATCGGCGTTAGCCTGATTGGAAAAACAACTTACTGGACAAGGGTTAAGTAAGATAAAAGGCGAAGGATAAAAGGCGAAGGATAAAAGGCGGAGGGCAAAGAGCGGAAGGCAAAGAGTAGAGGTCATGCTGAACTTGTTTCAGCATCATTACCCCCCTAATCAAAGTTCACAAAATGCCTTCATATAAATGAATTCCACTCTGTACAGGCGAAGCTCTTGCTTCGTGGTAACAATTCTTAAGTTTAAACATCATTTTCCTAATTAATAAACTCCTCCCGTAAGCATTCGGTATCCGCAGGAA
>DATCTB010000082.1:0-7115 GCA_036568185.1 Bacteroidales bacterium
CTTGCATTTCGGGAGTGCTTGCCCTGAATACTGCTGCCATGCTCATCGATAGCGGCAAATACGACAATGTGGTGGTTAGCGGCGGAGATATAATTACTCGGTTTGTAGTCAGCGGTTTTATGTCATTTTTATCGCTGAGCCCATCACCTTGCAAACCTTTCGACGCGGAACGCGACGGGCTTTCTCTGGGAGAAGGAGCCGGAACAATTATTTTAAGTAATAAAAATAAAAGCAGCCAGGCAATTCAATTTTTAGGTGGCGCTTCAGCCAACGATGCCAACCACATTTCAGGACCGTCACGAACGGGTGAAGGTTCTTATATTGCAATAAAAAAAGCTTTGGCAGAAGCCAGAATTGAAGCAAAAAGCATTGACCATATTTCTTCTCACGGAACCGCTACCTTGTACAACGACGAAATGGAAAGCCACGCCATTACAAGGCATGGAATGCAGCATGTTCCAATTAACAGTTTCAAAGGCAGTTGGGGGCATACGCTTGGTGCAGCAGGAATTGTTGAAACGGCTGCAATGCTTGCTGAAATGAGGGAAAATACTTTGCTCGGAACAGTTGGTTTTTCAAAATTGGGCGTTTCAAATCCAATCAATGTGGTAGCAAAAAGCCATCCTGCAGAATTAAATATTTGCCTGAAAATGGCTTCAGGTTTTGGTGGAAGCAATGCAGCTTTGTTGGTTCAAAAATTGGAAAAATGAAAAACCTTCGAATCCAGGAATATTGCCACATTCTGAACAACAAGGTTGTCATGAACGGCAATGTTTATTTTGAAAGTTTGAATTCGAATGATTTAGCAGGTTTTTTGAAAGAAGTTTTTAAATTTTCCGGAATTACCTACCCTAAATTTTATAAAATGGACGACATCAGCAAACTTGGTTTCCTTGCTGCCGAATTATTGCTTCAAAATAATATCCACAAAGGTTTTCAGCCAGAAGAGGTTGGTTTGGTTTTTTCAAATTCCCAATCCACTTTGGTAACGGACAGGCTTTTCCAGGAATCCATTAACGATTTTCAAAATTTTTACCCCAGCCCTTCGGTTTTTGTTTATACATTGCCCAATATTATGCTCGGCGAGATTTCTATACGCCACCAACTGAGGGGTGAGAATGCTTTTTTTATCTTTGAAAAATTTAATGCTGATTTTATTTCTGAATACAGCAATCAGCTATTTTTATCAAAAAAATTGAAAGCCCTTATTGGTGGCTGGGTTGACCAAAGTGCTGAGAACTACGAAGCATTTTTGTATTTTGCCTCGCCTTCTGAAAGTAGGCTGAATTTGGAACACAATGCAGAACAGATGAACAAATTGTACAATTTTAAATAAAAAATAATGGAAGAATTGAT
This sequence comes from Bacteroidales bacterium, assembly GCA_036568185.1. GTDB lineage: Bacteria > Bacteroidota > Bacteroidia > Bacteroidales > F082 > DATCTB01. The sequence continues at coordinate 1,357 of DATCTB010000082.1, forward strand.
TGAAAAACTGAAAGTGCAAATCATAAAACAACTCAACCTGGAGGATGTTAAACCTGAAGATATTGACCCGGAAGAACCACTTTTTGGCGGCGGGCTTGGGCTTGATTCGATTGATGCGCTGGAGTTGATTGTGCTGTTGGAAAAAGAATACGGTATCAGGATTGAAAACCCGAAAGACGGGCAAAAAATATTTTTTTCAATAAAAAGCCTGGCAGAATTCATCAGCACGCACCAGAAAAAATAGCCTCGAATTCACTAATTAATTAAAAATTTGATTGGTGTAAATTGGTGATTTAGTGTCTTGGTGGCAAAAAAAAATCTTGCCACGAAAACACCAAAACACTAAATTTCACAAAAACCTTCAAACGCTATATAAAAATATGATACCCAGAATTGTAGTAACCGGAATTGGAATCGTGTCGGCTATTGGGATGAATGCCGAAGAAACCTACAATTCTTTGCTCACAAAAAAAACGGGCATTTCGAAAATTTCCATTTTAGAAACCATTCACCGCGATGAATTTGTGTTGGGGGAAATCAAATTCACCAACGAAGAATTAATCAAACTTGCCGGCTTAAACCCTTCAGAGCCCTGGACAAGAACGGCTTTGCTGGGAATTATAGCTGCGCGGCAAGCTTTCGAAGATGCTGGTTTAAAAAGTTCCGACAAACTTAAAACTGGAATCGTTTCAGCTTCCACCGTTGGCGGAATGGACAGGAGCGAATTGTATTACAAAGATTTTCTCGGCGAAGCCAAACATAAAGATTTTATTGACACCCACCATGCCGGGGCAAGCACAGAGAAAATTGCTGAGCACCTTGAAATTTCAGATTATATCACCACCATCAGCACGGCTTGTTCTTCTTCGTTGAACAGCATCATGTTTGGCGCGAGGTTAATTGAACACGGCATTGTTGACCGCGTATTGGTTGGCGGAACAGACGCTCTATCCAAATTTACCCTGAACGGTTTCAACACCTTAATGATACTCGACCGTGAGCATTGCCGCCCGTTTGACGCAAGCCGCCGGGGATTGAATTTGGGCGAAGGTGCAGGTTTTTTGGTTTTGGAACGTGAAAGCGATGCCCTGAAAGCCAACAAAAAAATCTATGCTGAATTAAGCGGATACGCTAACGCAAACGATGCCTTCCACCAAACAGCCTCGTCAGATGATGGAACCGGTCCGTTTTTAGCGATGGAAGGCGCTTTGAAAAAGTCAAATTTGAAAGTTTCAGAAATTGATTACATCAACGTTCATGGCACCGGCACAGACAACAACGACCTGACAGAAGGCATAGCCATGAAGCGCCTATTTGGCGAAAACATTCCGGCTTTCAGTTCTACCAAACCCTACACCGGGCACACTTTGGGAGCAGCGGGAGTGATTGAATCCATCATTGCTTTGATGGCTTTGAACAACAATGTAGTTTTCCCCAACATCAATTTTAAAAACCAGATTCCTGAGATAGGTTTAATTCCAGTTTCAGAAATTCAACAAAAAGAAATCAAGCACGTTCTTACCAACTCATTCGGCTTTGGAGGCAACGATTCGTCGGTTATTTTCTCAAAATTTACAAACAAAAACCAACTTGAAACTTTAAACTCGAAACTTGAAACTTGTTTCTACATCAACGGCATCGGCACAGTTCTTCCCCAGGAAATAAATTTTTCAGAAAATCTTCCTGAAAGACTAACGGAAAGAAATGAAAGGTTTTTGGAAATCGTTTCTCCTGAATATAAAGATTTCATCAATCCACGTGACTTGCGGCGGATGAGTAAAATCATCAGGATGGGGATTGTTGCAGCAAAAATGGCAATGTCAGACGCCGGAATTGAAAACCCGGATGCTATCATTACTGGAACCGGAATGGGTTGCCAGGCAGACACGGAAAAGTTTCTGAACAACATGCTCGACGATAACGAAACTTTGCTTAACCCAACAGCCTTCATTCAATCAACGCACAATACCATTGGCGCTCAAATTGCGCTGATGATGGGTAACAACAATTACAATTTTGCTTATGTCCACCGCACATTTTCGTTCGAAAGCGCCTTGCTCGACAGCATGATGATGCTGAATGAAAAAGAGGCTGCAAATATCCTGCTTGGTGGAATTGATGAAATCACCGCAGAAAGCTGGCTCATCCGCACAAAGATTGACTATTTCAAAAAAGAACCCATTTCAAACCTGAATATTTTAACGGACAAACAAGCCGGGGCACTAGGTGGCGAAGGAGTTGCGTTTTTTACCCTTTCTTCAGAAAAAACAGACAAAACTTACGCTCTAATAAAAGATGTCAATACATTTTTCAGCCCAAATGAAAGTACTGTAATTGAACAAAATATCGTTTCTTTTCTTTTAAAAAATAAATTAGATATGAAAGATATTGACCTCGTCATTTCTGGCTACAATGGTGATGCAGAATATGATTCGGTTTACAGAAATCTGGAAACCGGGCTTTTTTCAGAAAACCCAATTGCTTATTATAAACACATTTGTGGCGAGTTCGATACTTCATCAGCTGTGGCAGTAGCACTTGCTGCAAAAATTCTGCAAACAAACCACATCCCGCAAATGATGCTGCTTAGTCACCATAAACCGAAAGAAACCAAACGCATCCTGATTTACAACCAATTCAGAAATATCAACCACAGCCTTATTTTGCTTGAAAAAGCAGGTATTTAATTCTTTCAAAAATGCTTATCCAGGATTTTTATCAGATAGAAAAGTTAGACCACAATGAAGGTGAAATCTGGTGCAGCATTGTTTTAAACCAAACCCACGAAGTGTATAAAGGGCATTTCCCCGGACAGCCAGTAGTTCCGGGTGTTATTCAACTTCAAATGATTAAAGAAATACTGGAGCAAAGTTTTCAGCAGCAATTATTTCTAAAACAAATCAACTTAGCCAAGTACCTCCAACCCATTGACCCGGTTCTTTTTTCAGAATTAGAAATTACAATTGACTTTTCTTTGACAGAAGAGAGTGTCTATAAAATCAATGCCCTTATCCTGGCAAAAGAAGTTACTTTTTCCAAAATAAGGGCACTTGTAATTCGTAAAGTTTAAAACACGTCTTCGCCAACCAAAGTCAAGGCAAAATACTGTCCACCAATGGCATAAGCCTCACCTATCCTAGTGGCAAAGTCAAACTCAATTCCGTAAATGCCGCCAGGCGAATTCTTCAAGGTATACTTCGCCAGCACTTTTGTTTCATCGTCTACAGGCGTAAAGGTTATATCAAAATTCACGCTGGCATTCTTACTCATGTATCCAATATTATATCCCGGCTCAATAAAAGTTGTATTCACAATCATCAAATATTCAGCCTGGTCCGATAGTTTTTCAAGGCTAACTCCAAAAGCCGCCGTCACCTGGTTAAAATATCCCATAAACTTGGGCTCAAAAGTTGCTGTACGATCGTTGTAATATTCTTCAAGCCATGCATCGCCTTTTCCAGCCTCTTTTTTGTTATAGTCTTTCACTTTTTTATCGATGTAATCTTTTTCCGATGTTTTTCCAATTTTCATGTTTTCATCGTACACAAATTTTACTTTGATAACTTTTTGCCCAGCCAGGAAATCAGGCTTTCCTTCAATCAATTTAACGCTTTGTGCCGGCAAATTCAATGCAAACAAAGCTGCAATCAAGATAAATAGTAGTTTTTTCATAATGGTTTTGTTTTTAAAATTGACATAAAATTAGTGTAAAAAGTGAATCTAATTTTAAATTAATTGCATTTTAATTCTCCTATGATACACAGATGGAGATTTTATTTGAAGTGTTAAGGCTTTATCCAAAGAAAGTAAATTGGGTTACAAATATAAATTCCATTAATCTGAAACACCCCGCAATTTAGAGCACAGTTTTTTGGATCTAATAAAATACCTTGATACAATTTTGCCCCTGAAAATAATCAAAAAACCCCTGGAAACGAATGTTAACAGGGGTTTAATGTACCCGGAGCGGGACTTGAACCCGCACGACCGCAATGGCCATTGGATTTTAAGTCCAACGTGTCTACCAATTCCACCATCCGGGCAACATGTCAAAGAAAAATCCCGATTCCGAACTCTTTTTCGGTATCGGGATCCGTTGAGCGGGAAACGAGACTCGAACTCGCGACCCCGACCTTGGCAAGGTCGTGCTCTACCAACTGAGCTATTCCCGCGTTCTAAATTTTTAGAGGTGCAAATTTACATTTTTTTTTATTTTACAAACAGTTTGTCTAACTTTTTTTGGTTTTTGTTTTCATTCTAAATGAATACCTTCAAAATCAGCCACCTAGCATTTTTTTTATTTCATTCAGTTTCATCAATGCTTCAACTGGGGTAAGCGTGTCAATATTGGTATTTAAAATATCAGTTTTTATCTGGTGCAGCAAAGGGTCGTCGAGTTGAATAAAACTTAATTGGAAATCCTCTTGTTTCACTTTTTCCTTAATTATGTTGTTCAGCTTTTCACTGGAATGTGATTGTTCCAGAATTTGAAGCATTTTTCTGGCGCGTTCCAAAACCAGCTTGGGCATTCCGGCCATTTCAGCTACATGAATCCCAAAACTATGTTCGCTACCTCCTTTTTTCAGTTTTCTGAGAAAAATCATTTTGTTTCCTAATTCCTTAATAGAAATATGAAAATTGCGGATACGCGGCATGGAAGCTGCCATTTCGTTCAGCTCATGATAATGAGTTGCAAACAGAACTTTTGAACGGTAAGCCGGGTGGTTGTGCAAATATTCGGCAATTGACCAGGCGATGGAAATGCCATCGTAAGTGCTGGTTCCACGCCCAATTTCATCCAGCAAAATCAGGCTGCGGTTTGAAATATTATTCAAAATGCTGGCAGTTTCGTTCATTTCAACCATAAAAGTTGATTCGCCCGAAGAAATATTGTCGGAAGCACCCACGCGGGTAAACACTTTGTCAACCAAACCAATTTCAGCCGATTCGGCCGGGACATAACAGCCCATTTGAGCCATTAACACGATAAGCGCGGTTTGCCTTAGTAATGCTGATTTACCTGACATATTTGGGCCTGTCAGAATGCTGATTTGCTGGTTGGTATTGTCTAGATACAAATCGTTGGTTACATATTTTTCGCCATGCGGAAGGTTTTTTTCAATAACCGGGTGCCTGCCTTCTTTTATAACAAGGTGGTATTCATCGTTGATAACCGGCTTGCAATATTTATTTTCGATAGAAATTTTTGAAAATGAAACCAGGCAATCCAGAAAAGCAAGCAGAGAAGCATTCAGTTGAACAGGTTGAACAAACCCTGCTGAAAAATGAACCAACTCTTCGAAATACTTTTGTTCCAATTCCAGAATTTTATCCTCAGCCCCCAAAATTTTTTGCTCATATTCTTTTAATTCCTCAGTAATATATCGCTCTGAGCCGGTAAGCGTTTGCTTTCGGTGCCATTCATGCGGAACTTTATCTTTGTGTGTGTTGGTAACTTCGAGGTAATACCCAAAAACATTGTTGTACCCTACTTTGAGCGAAGAAATTCCGGTTCGTTCAACCTCCCTTTTTTGCAATCCCTGCAGGTAACTTTTTCCTGAATGAGCTATTTCCCGCAGTTCATCCAACTCAACTGAAACACCTTTCGCAATTACTTTCCCTTTGTTAACCAATGCTGGTGGTTCTTCGGTCAATTCCCTTTTCAGTTTTTCACTCAACAACTCACAAGCATTCATTTTGCTGGCTTGCAATTTCAATGCTTCATTTTCAGATTGGCTGCAAATTGACTTTATTTTGGA
>DATCTB010000083.1:0-2239 GCA_036568185.1 Bacteroidales bacterium
CCTGTGGCATGGGAGGGGTCGTCAAAACCAATGTGGATGCGGTGTTTAACTTTTCCAAGAAATGCCGGGCAAGCTTCATTTGCACCTCCACAAACTGTGATAACATAATCCCATTCATCATTCAAATACAAATCAACGGAATCAGAAGTATGGTGGCTAATGTCGATTCCGATTTCTTTCATTACAGCTACAGCCTTTTCATTCAGTTTTCCTGAGGCTTCTGTACCTGCTGAACGTACGATAAGGTTTTTATCAAACGATTGTAAAAAACCATGAGCCATCTGGCTTCTGCAGGAATTTCCCGTACATAGAATTAATATTTTCTTTTTCATTTTTAACAACAATTATTTACATCAATATCTTTAAAAAATAAATCAATAGTTTCTTTCAACTTATTGATGGCATTGGCATCCAGGCAATAGTTGATTTTAAGCCCGTCAATCGTTCCCTGTATTAACCCGGCATTCTTTAATTCTTTCAAATGCTGCGAAACGGTCGTCCGGCTTAAGGGTATTTCATCAGTGATATCGCCTGAAACACACACTTTTTTTTCTGCCAAATACTTTAAAATCATTAAGCGGGCAGGGTGGGAGAATACTTTTCCGAATTGCGCCAGCTCCTGCAATCCGGTGTCAAAATTTTCTGTTTTTATCATCTCAAATGTTTTATGACGCAAACATACGACATAAAATTGAGATAATTTACTTTAAGCAGAATTTTTTTTTAATCAATATTAAATTCGTTCAAATCCTTTTTGCCCAGGTTAATCATATAGGACAAGCGAAGCGAGAAAGAGTAGGTGTTGCTCAACTGAATACCATTGTAGTATTTGTAAACCGGGAAATCAGCATTAAGTGCCAAATACCAGTTGTTGTAAAATGCCCAGCTAAGGTGGGGCACGATATATATAATGTTAAAGCCCGATGATTCAACCACCTGCCCATCATTTCTTACTGCCCGTGCCCTATTCTCACTCCTGGCTTCAAGAGCAAGCGACAATTTCTTGCCTATTTTATAGGAGGTAAGGAATGAAATTAAATACTGGTTGCCATATTTGTAATAAAAGTTTTCTGAATTTATTAGCTGGGCATATTCATACAGCCCAAACAATGTAAAATTGAACTTGCCATTGTTAGCCCCTTTGCTTAAAAACAAACTGGCCTGGTACTTAAAACTTCCCGATGAAGGCTGTACCGTAATGGGTAATTTAACATGGTTTACTTCCTGGTCAAACACACCAATAGGAAAGGTTATGCCGATGGCAGGCACTATTTTCAGGTGTTTTTTAAAGTTGCTATAGGCAAGATATTTAACAGTTAAATTGGCGTCTCCCAGCCCAAATCCATTGCTTGTTTCCCAGCCTTCTTTGAGGTAGGTTTCCGTTTTGTTCAAAAAATACCCAAGGTCAGCCTGTAAAGTGATTCGTTCAGTTAATCCATAAATAAACTGAAGTGTTAAATAATTGAAGTAAGCTTTGTTTACAAAATCTATTTCTACTTTTTCGCTACCTGAATAGTACTGGCTAGAAGTGCCATATTTATACCCTGCAACAAATTGCAGGTTTTTTTTATTCAGGCTCGAAAGTTCACCATAGAAAAAAGGGTTGCCTGCCGAACAACATTGTGCGTGAACACTTGAACCCAACAATAAAAAAATGATTAATATGATTAAGTATTGTTTCATCTTTTATTTCTCGTAGTAGGAAGTAACCTCAATTTTAATCTCTTTGCTTACTTTTCCATTATTGTTTGAAACAGCACAAGTAATTGTGTTAATCCCTATGCAGCACTGGCCAGCGGCATACCGTATTTGATGGCCATTTCCGTTAAAGTTTCCATGATCGCATTCCCAGCTATAAATTAATGAATCGCCACGGGCAAAACAGCTAATTGTAGTGGTATCCCATGCCTTAACCGTATAGAAAGTGGCTGTGAGGCTGTCGATGATGATCTTGTCGGTGGTATTTACACTATCAATGTTGTTTTTTTTGCAAGCCATAATTGAGAGGCTTATTGCAAGAATGGTAATAACTATAGGCCTCATGTTTATTGTTTTTAGGTATTGCATTAAGTATTATTTACTGGCCAGTTTTACATCAAATTCATTTCTCAGATCATCAAATGAAAAATACCCTGTATGCCTGAAAAATTCTTCTCCATTTTTATCAAGAAGTACCTGGGTTGGGATGGCAACCACGCCATAGTATTTCATTAAAGCCTGGTTTTCCATTTCCAAAATA
>DATCTB010000084.1:0-2073 GCA_036568185.1 Bacteroidales bacterium
TTGTGAAAGCTTGCGCAAACAAAGTTGATGGGCTTCGGATTTTACAGTTCTTAAGAAATGAACAATTTAAAAACGAAACCAGGAGTGATGAAGAAATTTTGTTTGAATTTTTAAGCAAAGCTGAATTGAAACCATTTTTTCTTTTTACACAGCCAAAAAATTTTACTTTTGAAACTGCTGAGATTGATTTCCTGAATGAAATAAGAAATGCGCTTTTTGCTTATGAAACCGAGTTGCGGAAAGAATAAAAATGTTTAAAAATGAATAACATCATCACTATTCTGGGGCCTACAGCTTCAGGCAAAACAGCCTTGGCGGCAAACCTGGCAGCACTGATTGGCGGAGAAATTATCAGCGCCGATTCGCGGCAGGTGTACCGAGGGATGGATATTGGAACAGGAAAAGATTACCAGGATTATATTGTTAATGGAATCAAAATTCCATATCACTTAGTCGACATAGCAGAGCCCGGTTACGAGTACAATGTGTATGAATTTCAGCGCGATTTTATTCTGGCATTTCAACAAATTTCAGAAAATGAAAAGATACCAGTTTTGTGCGGCGGGACAGGCTTGTACATTGAATCAGTGTTGAAAGGCTTCAATTTTATTTATGTTCCCGAAAATGAAGCACTCCGAAAAGAGTTGGAATTGCTGCCTGACACAGATCTCATAAAAATATTGGCCGGGTATCGCAAATTGCACAACACAACCGATTTAACTGATCGAAACAGGCTTATCAGGGCAATTGAAATAAGTGAATACAAAAAGCAAAATCCGGATTTGAAAAGGAAACAGCCAAAAATCCGTTCTATCAATTTTGGAGTAGATTTTGCCCGTGAAATAACAAGGAAGCGCATTACCGAAAGGTTAAAGTCCCGACTCGAATCAGGAATGATTGATGAGGTGAAGCAGTTGGTTGAAAATGGCTTAAAGCCTGAACAGCTAACATTTTACGGACTCGAATACCGCTACTTGACTTTGTACGTAACCGGGGAAATTTCATACGACGAGATGTTTGAAAAACTAAATATCGCCATTCACCAGTTCGCCAAACGGCAGATGACCTGGTTCAGGAAAATGGAAAAAAACGGCATTTTTATTCATTGGATAAATGGCGAGTTGAGCTTGCAAGAGAAAGTTTCACAAATAATTGGTTTACTTCCAAAAAACTGAACTAATCGTCAGCTTTATTTTTCAGCATTGGAACAAAACGGAATGAGCCAAATTCTTCCTGCTCTATTTTCCCGTCAGGTAATTTTCTTAAACGAATCATTTGTTGAACATCGCCCCTACCAAAAGGAACCACAAGCAAACCGCCAGGTTTTAATTGCGAAATCAAGTCTCCACTCACTTCAGGGGCGGCTGCGGTAATCAGAATTTTATCGAAAGGGGCAAATGCAGGCGCACCTTTATTACCATCTCCATAAAAACATTTGATGGTGCGGTAGCCTAATTTTGGTAATAGTTCTTTCGTTTTTTGGTATAATTTTTTTTGCCTTTCAACAGTGAAAACTTTTGCGCCCATTTCCGCCAACACACAGGCTTGATAGCCAGATCCGGTGCCAATTTCAAGCACTTTATCGCCTTTTTGTATATCCAACAATTCCGTTTGGTATGCAACCGTGTATGGCTGTGAAATTGTTTGCCCAGAACCGATGGGAAAAGGTTTATCCTGGTAAGCAAATTCAAGGAAACCGGAATCGAGGAATAGGTGGCGCGGGATATTATTGATTGCATTTAAAACCGCTTCCTCGCTAATGCCTTTTCGCCTAATGTTTTCGGTAAGTTTTCGGCGCAAGCCTTTGTGCCTGTAATTGTCTTCCATAAATAAAGTTAAAATGAAGCGAAAAGCATGGTTTTCATTGAAATTATCTGCGAAAATAAGGATTCTGGCAGCAAGAAAAAACTACCTTTGCGCAAAATTTTTTAACATGTTGAAAATAGGTTTATTGGGTGTTGGCCATCTCGGAAAAATTCATGCCAAATGTATTCGTTTAATCAATGATTTTGAGCTGATTGGCTTCTACGACCCGGATGATACAAATGCAGAAATTGCTGTGAAAGAATTGGG
>DATCTB010000085.1:0-4415 GCA_036568185.1 Bacteroidales bacterium
TTCTTCAGCCATCGAGACTGAAATGGAGGGAGCGTATTGCACAACCACCCTTTTTGCAGGATTGTTCAAAGCTTCCTGGATTTGTGGAAAATGGTTTTTTTCAGTCAAAGCGCCTGTTGGGCAAACCATGATGCACTGCCCGCAATTCACGCAACTTGAAGTATTTAAGCCCTGGTTGAAGGCAGTGCCGATAATGGAACGGTTGCCACGGTTGATAAAATCAATACAGGCTACGCCCATCACTTCTTCGCAGGCATATACGCAACGCCCGCAGAGAATACATTTTTCCGGGTCGCGGACTATGCTGGCGCTGGAAATATCCATGTTCTGGTGTTTTTTCACACCCCTTATCCTGCGGTCGGAAACGTGGTGGTCCTAAGCCAGGTTCTGTAGTTCGCAGTTTTTGTTTCTAACGCAATACAGGCAATCATCCGGGTGGTTTGAAAGCAGCAATTCAGTAATCATTTTCCTTGATTCGACAACCCTTTGCGAGTGGGTGAGGATGGAAAGCCCCGGCTCAACAGGGTAGGAGCAGGATGTAACCAGTTTCCCGCTGTTGGTATCTTCAACCACGCACATGCGGCAAGCGCCTGTTGGAAATGCATCTTTGATGTGGCAAAGCGTAGGAACCTTGATGCCGTTTCGTTTCAGTACATCGAGGATGGTTTCGCCTTTGCTGGCTTCCAGTTTTTTGTTGTTTATATTGATGGTAAAATCCATTTTTGCTTCTTTAAAAAATTATGAAATGGTAATTGCGTCGAACTTGCAGACATCATAGCATGAACCGCATGAAATACATTTCTCTTCGACTATAAAATGATGAATTTTTCTGGCTCCAATAATAGCGTCAGTCGGGCATTTTTTCACACAAGCCATGCAGCCATTGCATTTGTCAATCTCTATTTTAAAAGTTCTTAGTTCAGTACAAACCAGTGCCGGGCATTTTCTGTTGAAAATATGTTCCTCGTATTCGTGCCTGAACCATTTGAGAGTGCTAAGCACCGGATTGGGAGCAGATTGCCCAAGCCCGCAAAGCGAAGTTTCTTTAATTACCCAGGCTAATTTCTCCAATTGCATGATGCCTTTGAAACGTTCGAGTGGCTCGTGGGCTGAGCCATTCGTGGGTTTGTGGGTAATGCTTTCCAGGATATTGAGCATCCTTTTCGTTCCTTCCCGGCAGGGGATACATTTTCCGCAGCTTTCGCGCTGGATGAAATCCATAAAAAACTTGGCAACGTCAACCATGCAGGTATCTTCGTCCATCACAACCAAACCGCCTGAGCCCATCATGGCTCCTATTTTCAGTAGCGATTCGTATTCAATTTGGATGTCTAAATTCGCTTCGGTTATACAACCACCGGAAGGTCCGCCAATCTGCACAGATTTGAATTTTTTATCATTTTGAATTCCGCCTGCAATATTGAAAATCACTTCACGGATGGTAGTTCCCATCGGCACTTCAACAAGCCCGGTCAGTTTCACTTTTCCCGATAGGGCAAAAACTTTGGTGCCTTTGCTTTTTTCGGTCCCAATGGAGCTAAATTTTTCCACACCCTGGTTGATTATTTCAGGAATGTTGGCAAGAGTTTCCACATTATTAATAATAGTGGGTTTTCCAAATAGTCCGCTGACGGCAGGAAATGGAGGGCGGGGGCGGGGCATTCCGCGTTTGCCTTCAATGCTGTTGATGAGGGCTGTTTCTTCGCCGCAAACAAAAGCGCCGGCGCCCATTTTTACTTTTATTTCGAAATCGGTTCCACTTCCAAAAATATTGTGCCCCAGCAAACCGTATTCTTTGGCTTGTTCAAGTGCGATATTCAATCTTTTAATGGCAAGCGGGTATTCGGCACGGATATACACGTAAGCTTTGGAAGCGCCGATTCCGTAAGCTGCAATCGCCATTCCTTCCAGTAAACGGTGAGGGTCGCCTTCTATAACGGCGCGGTCCATAAATGCGCCTGGGTCGCCTTCATCGGCATTGCAAATCAGGTACTTCTGGTCGCTTTCAGTGCCGTTTGCGAATTTCCATTTTTTCCCGGTAGGAAAACCTCCGCCACCTCTTCCGCGCAAGCCTGATTTTTCAATCATGTCGCAAACTTCAAGTGGTTTTTTGGTTGAAATAATTTCAAGAAAATTGGTGTAGCCACCGTTTGCAATATATTCATCAATACTGATTGGGTTGATGATTCCGCAGTTTTTCAAAACAAGCCTGGTTTGGGGGGCGAAAAATGGGTGTTCTTCAATGAATGGGACATTGTTCCACTCCCTGGCTCCCTCTACTTTCAATTGGCAAAGGACTTCAGTTTTTTCAGGCAATTCAAGTTGGAAAACCGCATCAAGCGTACTTTCAACTTTTTCATGTGTAACGTGCTGAAATGAAATGCGGTTGTAGCCCGGAAGCTGTATATCGAGCAAAGGTTCGGAAGAGCAAAGCCCGATACAGCCCACTTCAATTATTTCGGCGGCTATCCGCCTTTCGGCAAGGTAATGGCGCGTGGCTTCAAGCGTTTTTGCTGCGCCGGCGCCCAAGCCGCAAGTCCCGGCACCAATATAAAGAACGGGATGGCTTAGCTTTTCTTTCCTTAAAACCTGCATCATTTCTGACGGTTTTATTGACAAATTGCCCTTCATGAAGTTTTCTGAAACTTTGTTCAAAAGAAGATTACTGCTATTTGAAATGTTTTCTGACATGGTTTAAACTTCTTTGGATTTATAATCTTCGATAATTTCTTTGAGCGACTGGCTGGTTACTTTGGCAAAAAATTCTCCGTTGATGCAGATAACCGGCGCAAGCCCGCAGGCGCCAATGCAGGCAACCACTTCAATGCTGAACAGCCCGTCGCGGGTGGTTTGCCCGGCTTTTATTTTGAGGTTTTTCTCCAATTCCTGCAGCACTGTCGCCGAACCCAGAACGTGGCAGGCTGTTCCGCGGCACACCTGTATATTGTATTTGCCGTAGGGTTCGAACCTGAACTGGTTGTAAAAAGTGGCAACTCCGTAAATTTTGCTTACCGGGATGTTCAGGTGCTTGCCAACCTCTGTGATGGATGGGCGAGAAAGATAGCCGTCTGCCGTTTGAATTTCCTGCAAAATAGGTATCAGGCTGTCTCTTCCGGACGTTTTGTAGTTATCGAGGATTGTTTCAACGTTGCTCATTTCTTTTGAAATAAATTTGAATTTTTTAGAAATTAATTGGCATTTACTTTACCAAGTAATTTTTCAATTTCTGAAATTAAAATGTTTGCACTCACGGGTTTTCTCACGAAGGCATTCACCGGAAACCAAACGTTTTGGTTTTTTTCGTTCAGGTAATCAACACCGGCATTCCCAGTTACAAGGTCTTTTACCAGGATTACCCGCAAATCGCTGAAAGATGGGTCAGTCCTAAATTGGCGAGCCATTTCCTGCACGCTTGGCTTGGTGGTTGTGAGTACATCAATTGAAGTCTGGATGATAACTGGCATGTTTTTTAATTCCGGGTTTTCGGTCAATTCTTTTGCCAGTTCAAAACCTTCAAATTGGGTGGTCATCATCACGTCAAGAATCGCCAAATCTGGCTTTTCTGATTTGATTTTTGCAATGCCTTCAGTTTTGTTATTGGCTGAAATTACTTCGTACCCTTTTGCTGAAAGGACTGATTTTACTACAGTTATGATGTCGATATCGTCATCAACTATCACAATTTTCTTTTTTGCTTCCATGTTATTTGAATTTAGTTTACGGAAGTAAAATTACCTTTATAGAATAAGGTGTAGGGCGAAGCTAATTACTGTTTTTATGCGGACTTGCGTACCGATTTTTAAGTAAAAAAAGCAAGACTTTTAGGAAGGGATTTGCGTAAAAGTACTGGTTTTGGAAGGGAATGGCTGAATTGATGAATTGTTGAATAGTTGAATGGGAGAAGAGGTGAGGGGGAGATTGGGTGAATTTGAAAATGAGTTAATTTGAAAATGTGCAGATGTGCTAATTTGCTGATGTGCCAATTAAAAGAACTAGTGAAATTGAGAGCTGAAGGATAATAAGAGGTAATTCCCAATATGATAACAAAAGCAATCTAACAATCCCGAAGGGATTGAACGTGATTAACCACATGTGGAACAAGTGGTTATGAATAAAGCTACTCAGCCTTAGAAAGCGGGTCGTAAATGATGAGTAGGCTGCCTTTGTAGAAAAACCAGGCGCTGAAAGCCAGGAAAATATGGCTGATGTCAAAGTGGTTGAACCAAATGCTGATGCCCAACTTGTTCATGAAAATCAATGCGCCAACTGCGGAGAAGGCAACTGCCATCAGGAAAAAACGGCTGCCTTTGCTTTTCGTTTTCAGGTAAACTACCAGGCTGAAACTGAACACTACTATCAGCAAACCATAAGCTGCATGGGCTTCCACAAAGAAGAAATTTAATGTTGTAAAAGTG
>DATCTB010000086.1:0-3496 GCA_036568185.1 Bacteroidales bacterium
AGGGTTAAATATAATCAATTAATTTTGTTTCACTTATTCAGCAACAACATCCAGGCTGATTTCCACCTTTACATTTTTGTGCAATTTAACCACTGCTTTGTACTGTCCAACTTCTTTGATATGGTCTTCGTTCAGTTGAATAGTTTTGCGGTCGATATCCAGGTTTTTCTGCTCCTTGATTGCGTTGGCAACCATGATGCTGTTAACAGAGCCAAAGATTTTACCGGTAGTAGCTGCTTTTACACCAATTTTCAACTCAGCGCCTTCAAGCAATTGAGCAATCGATTCAGCTTCCTTGGTAATTTTTTCTTCTTTAAATGATTGCTGTTTTTTTACTTCAGCCAACATTTTTTTGTTCGATTCGGTAGCAAGCATTGCCAGTCCTTTAGGAATCAGGTAATTTCTTGCGTAGCCGTCTTTTACCTTTAAAAGGTCGTTTTTATCGCCCAGGTTTTGTACGTCTTGTTTCAGTATAATTTCCATGTCAATTTTCCTCCTTTATTTTAATAAGTCAGCTACATAAGGCATCAAACTCAAGTGGCGTGACCTTTTTACAGCCTGCGCTACTTTTTTCTGAAATTTGGTTGATGTTCCAGTCAGTCGGCGTGGAAGAATTTTTCCCTGCTCGTTCACGAATTTCAACAAGAAATCCGGGTCTTTGTAGTCAATATATTTAATACGTGCCTTTTTAAAACGGCAATATTTTTTCTTTTTTGTATCAACTGCTATCGGAGTTAAATACTTGATGTCGTTATTTTGTTGTGCCATGATTCTTCTTTTTTAATGATTAATAAATTAAGCTTCCTTTTCCTGTTTTGCAGCTTCTTTCTTTGCCCGACGTTTTTTCTCGTTGTAGGCAATAGCATGTTTATCAAGCTTTACGGTAAGGAAGCGAAGAATGCGTTCGTCGCGTTTGAATTCAACTTCTAGTTTTGCAATTGCAGAGCCGTCGTTGGTGAATTCAAGAAGGTTATAAAATCCTGTGGATTTTTTTTGGATGGGATATGCCAATTTGCGCATGCCCCAGTTTTCGCGATGCACGATTTCGGCACCATGTGATGTGAGGTAATCCTCATACTTTTTTACCGCTTCCTTCATCTGTTCTTCAGACAAAACGGGAGTTAAAATGAAAACGGTTTCGTACTGGTTCATAATTAAATAAATTAGTTAAATGATTGATTATTAATCCCCGAAAAAGGGAGCGCAAAAATACAAAACTTTTTGAACCGGGCAACAGTTGAAAGTAAAATTTCCGGAAAAAACCTATTTGTCGCTAAAATAGGAAGAAATGCCAATATCTCTTTGGGAAATTGGCTCTATTTTATCCGATATTAATATGTTTTATCCACTTTCGGAGTATTTTGGGTAAGTGTATATAAATTGCCTTGTAAATTGTATCTTAACGGGGATGTATTCAGTATGATATGATATGTGGCATATCTGTTGTTATGCAATTACACAATATTTAATATTTGAGCTTTTCAGGTATTGTAATTTTTTCTATTTATAAACTAAATAAATTTATTTTATGTCTACAATTAAACAAATTCTATCAATAGCAATAATTGCAGTTGCTATTGTGTCATGTAATCAAAATGAAGTTTCAACACCAAAAGACCAAATAGATGGAGGTCTTAAAACTAATCCGCTTTGCGGTTGCACTGATTTTTTGTTAAATGATGCTGCAGGAAATAGTTTAGGTACTCTAAACGTATATAACGAGCAAGCAGGGCCTTATTTTAGATTCTTTTCCGAAACGGGCATAACTGCTGTTTATGTATGGATGGGAACCGATCTATCACAAATGCCTAATGATTATTTGAACTTTCCTTTTACTAGAACTCAATCAGCTAAAAGAGTTCAAATAAGTTTTGGATTTAATGCTATTAATGGTGCATGTGGCAATGATTATTATTTTTCCGCATATGCTGTATTGCAAGACGGCACAGTTATTTCAGCCTCAGATATTTATTCATCAATATGCTGCACCGATCCTTACTGTGAGACTTACCAAACTGAAACTGCCTTCGGAGGGAACTCAGTGGGAGCGGGTAATGCCTGGTGGTATTATTATAAAGTTGCAGATGGTGGCCCACAGACTATTTATGCTGGACAAAGTATTGAAATAGGAACGGTTAATTTTTCTAATGGACAGATTATTATCAATTTTACTGGTGGATGGGAGCTAACAGATGATTCTGAGTCAGTTAAAATACAAGGTTATACTACGCTTCCTAGTAGAAGACCACCTGCAGGCCGCTTCACAACATACAAGGGTACAAGCCTTGTTGTTAGCGTGCCTTCATTTCCTTACTATATTATTCATCTTGATGTACAAGGATGCACTGACCCTGAGTATCCGGAATTATGTTTACCATAATCAAGTCAATTTATTAAAGGAAAGTTTATTTCTTTATAAAAAGCTGCTTGTAGAGCAGCTTTTTTTTTGCCTAAAATATGCAAAACAACTCTTTTTCTGCTAGCTTATTATAGTTCAAGGCAGTAACTTTGCAATCACTTAAAAGTGAGGGGATTAAGCTTGATAATTATTGAGGAAGTTTCAGTATCATCATTACCAAGGCTATAACTGGTGCAAGTATGGCAATCAATCCCCAAAAATCCCATTGAGAATACAATTTATTGAAATAATTCCAATCAAAATCTGGATTGTTTTCCTGCTTGTGTGTGAAATTGTAGATTTTCCTTTGCAAGGGAGCAACTTTCCATATAAAAATAATGCCTGAAAAGGTGAATAGTATTATTGAATAGAAAACCCAGCCAGTCCTGATTAGCGGAATATGCCCGTGAAGTGCAGCAAAAATCCCAAAAGTTGTAACCAAGACTACACCGGGAATAGTGAATAATCTGTCGCTTCTAATTACGCCTTGCATGGTGTGGGAGATGATTTTCAGGTCTTTGGTTTTTTTGGCAATATGCATCCAGAAAAGGCCGGTAAAAATATTGCCTAAAAACATGATTACAGCCAAAACATGAAGCAGTTTGATGATGGTATATCCCATGTTTATTTTTATAAATGTATTTTATGAAAGCTCAATGATACGCTTATTTCTTCTTCTTTTTTGAAGCTTTTGCTTTTTTATTGAATTCGAGGGCAAGACTTATCCAGTATTCAAAATCCTTTTGGTTTGACATTCCGGATTCTTCAATCAGCACCCAGCCTTTCATTGGCTTCCCGGTGAAATCCATAGGGCGGCAGCCATGTTTTTCCAGTGACGGTTCGTAAATATCATGGTCAATCCGGCACATCATTTCATCTTTGATGATGCCCACACACATTTTGCCATTGAACATAAATGTGAGGCCGCCCATCATTTCCTTTTCTTCAATATTGGGTAAAACTGACATTCGTTCACGAATACGGTTGGCAAGAGTTTTGTTATAGGACATGATAGTTTTGTTTTGTTAGAAAAAACAAATATATCTTTTTTCACAAAACCAAAGGAATAAAGCATTAAAGAACAAAAATTCCTAAAGA
>DATCTB010000087.1:0-3339 GCA_036568185.1 Bacteroidales bacterium
CTTCCCGGAATCATTGATGACCAGGTTCACTTTCGCGATCCGGGAGTTACCTACAAAGCTGATATTTACACAGAAAGCAAAGCTGCGGTTGCCGGCGGCATTACCAGTTTTATGGATATGCCTAACACCATCCCCAGCACCCTAACCATTGATTTACTTGAAGATAAATACCGCATAGCTTCCGAAAAATCCTTGGCTAATTATTCGTTTTACATGGGTGCCTCCAACGATAACCTGGATGAAATTATCAAAGTTGATCCTGAAAAAATTTGCGGAGTAAAAGTTTTTATGGGCTCATCAACAGGCAATATGTTGGTTGACAATGAAAAAACGCTTGAAGGAATCTTTTCTAAATCCCCGACTATTGTTGCCGTTCATTGCGAAGATGAGAAAACGGTTCTTGAAAATCTGGAAAAGTATAAAAAAGAATATGGCGATGATGCACCAACAAGCATTCACCCCAAGATTCGTTCTTCTGAAGCTTGCTTTAAATCATCCTCAAAAGCTGTAGCGCTTGCAAAAAAGCATGGGAGCCGCTTGCATATTCTTCACCTTTCAACGGCTGATGAAATGGAGTTGTTCGACAATTCAATTCCTTTATCAGAAAAGAAAATTACCGCTGAAGTTTGTATTCACCATCTTTGGTTTTCTGAGAAGGATTACGATAGAAAAGGCAATTTTATCAAGTGGAATCCTGCTATAAAATCTGAAAGTGACCAAAAAGCTTTGCTGAATGCAGTTTTGGAAGATAGAATTGATGTTATCGCTACCGACCATGCACCCCATACTTTTGAAGAAAAATCGCGGCCTTTTTTTACTGCACCGGCAGGTGGACCTATGGTTCAGCATTCGTTGGTGGCCATGCTTGAATTTTCCCGGCAGGGTAAATTAAAACTGGAAAAATTGGTAGAAAAAATGTGTCACAATCCTGCAATCCTTTTCAGAATAAAAAATCGTGGTTTTATCCGTAAGGGTTATTTTGCCGATTTGGTACTGGTTGATTTGAATGAGAAATGGACTGTTGAAAAAGACAGTATTTTATATAAATGTGGCTGGTCGCCAATGGAAGGTGAAACTTTTCATTCAAAAATTTTAAAAACTTTTGTGAACGGCAATTTGGTTTATGATAAAGGAGTTTTTAATGAATCGGTAAAAGGAAAAAGATTAATGTTTAATAAAATGTAAATAAGAGTTTTATGAAAAAAATATTGTTGTTTTTAATGGTTTTGTCTGTATTCAATGCTTGTGATTCGGGAGAGGGAAAAATAAAAAAAGTAAAAGTTAGTTCCGATGAAATGGTGCTGGAATCTTATGCAAATGGCTCACCCCGGATTGTCAGGTTTTTTAAGGAAAAAGATGGTAAATCTGATTTTGAATTTGAAAAGGAGTATTACGAAGATGGTAACTTGTTGAAAGAAGGGCCTATTATTGACAATGCTAAAAACGGCTTGTGGAAATCATACTACCGCGATGGAACCTTGTGGAGCGAAGGAATGTTCGTGAAGGGTAAAAGAGATGGCGCCATAAAATCTTACTATCCCAATGGTAAACTGAAATATGAAGGTACATTCAAAATGGGTGAAAAAGCAGGGCAGTGGAATTTTTACAAAGAAGATGGAACCTTCGATCAAATGGCCAATTATATGGTTTCAGGCTCTCAGGACACTGTTACTTTTGAGCTTCCATCTCAAGGAGAACAGGAAGGTGATCACTAAATCCACCGTAATAATTTCTTCCTGATGCAGTTCTGTTTGGCCGGGCTTCGCCATTTTTAGGCTGGAACATCAACCATTCTTTTTTGAAAATTTTCTGATCAGGCGACAATGCCTTTATTCCACTTTTACCTGTTAGTAAAGGAGTTGACACTATGATTTGGTCAAACATATCCCAGCTTTTATAGTAAAGTGTTCCCTGGCCTTCGGAAAATTGTTTTGCTGATAAATTGTACAAAGTTTTCTCTAAATAAGGTAAAACAGGCAGAACCGCATTCAGGTTTTCGGCAACACTTGGATCAGTAGGGTTATCGTTCAAATCACCGGCAATCAGTATGTTGGCATTAGGGTTAAGGTTAAAAATAGAATCTACAACATTTCTAATAAAAGTACCTGTAAACATGCGTAGAGGCTCCGTCTCTTCCTGGCCGCCCCAGCGCGAAACCCAATGATTCACAAAAATATGGATGGTATCTTTTCCGGCAACAAGCCCTTTTGAGTAAAGAATGTCGCGTGTTTTATTCTCTGGTTCCTCAGGAAAAGTCAAACGCAGATACTGGGTTTTCAGTGGTTTATATTTAGAAGGGTCATACAGCATTGCCACGTCGATTCCACGTTCATCTGGGCTGTCTTTGTGCAGAATTTCATAATTGGCTTTTACAAGCATTGGATTTTTAACAAGGTCTTTCAGAACACCTAAATTTTCAACCTCACTCAATCCAAAAACTGATGGGAAATGGGCAGAATCTATAGAAGAAATTACCAGTGCAAGGTTTTCCAGTTTGTGCGCATATCGTTTTGAGTTCCAGGCAACCTGGCTTGATGGAAGGAAACTGCTGTCGTTGATCGCTGGATCATCAATGGTGTCGAACAGGTTTTCAACATTATAAAAAGCAAAGCTGAAGGTGGTAAATGTTGGTTTGGAACAAGAACCAAACAGTAGCCCAATAATAGCTACAGTTAAGGAAATTTTAAAAAGTTTTTTCATTGTATAATCTGGTTGGTTAATTTCAATCACTTTCCGGGTATTTCAAATCGTTTATTTGGCGGCGGTCTTTTTTTGTTGGTCTTCCTGTGCCACGGTCGCGCCTTTCATAATTTAATTGCCTGTACATTTCCAGTTTTTCAGTTTCTTCGGGCGGAGTGAGGTCAATGGCAATTTCACCAACTACCTTGGCTGAAACCCGGTTTTTCGCTGCTTGTTTTACCTGGAATATTTTTTTAATTAATGGAAACTGGACTTCAATTTCATCGCCTTCCTTCACTTCTCTCGAAGGCTTTACGCGTGAACCCTGAATTTTTACTTTTCCGCCTGAGCAGGCATCAGCAGCCTGGGTGCGTGTTTTGAATACCCTTGCAGCCCACAGCCATTTGTCAATTCTAACGGAATCCATTTTTTTAATGATAATAAAATTATTTTTCCCTAAAATAAATTGTTAACGGAACGCCTTGAAAATCGAACAATTCCCTCATTTTGTTTTCTAAAAAGCGCCTGTACGATTCTTTTACATCTTGCGGCAAGTTACAGAAAAATGCAAATTGCGGAGTCGGATTTTTTATTTGGGTAATATACTTTATTTTAATGTAACGGCCCCGTGAAGCCATTGGTGGCGGGTTTTGTTCGATT
>DATCTB010000088.1:0-3851 GCA_036568185.1 Bacteroidales bacterium
AGCAGATTAAAAAAACTCCCCTCCCGAAAAGGAGGGGTGCCCGAAGGGCTGGGTGGTTGTTTTTAAAAACCCTACCGGCCTTCGGCCACTTACCCATAAAATAAAGTGGTGGAGTAAACAGGCACAAAAAAAACTCCAGCCAACGGCTGGAGTTTTTATCAATATCTTGAAAGAAACTACATTTTCTTTTCTTTGATTCTGGCTTTCTTTCCTCTCAGTTCGCGGAAATAGAACAGGCGGGCACGGCGCACTACGCCAACTTTGTTTACTTCGATTTCTTCAATAAAAGGTGAAGCTATCGGGAAAATTCTTTCTACTCCAATGTTTCCTGAAATTTTCCTTACTGTGAAAGTAGCAGTTGGGCCTTCGCCAGCACGTTGAAGCACAACGCCCTGGAATTTCTGCAAACGCTCTTTTGCGCCTTCTTTAATTTTATAAGTAACGGTGATGGTGTCACCAGCTTTAAATTTCGGGAGTTCTTTTGCGGCTATTGTTTCCTCAACCATCTTGATTAATGCATTCCTGCTCATCTTCTTAGAGTTTTGATGTGATTTTTTAAAAATGAGTGCAAATATACTGCTATTTATTTAATACCAAATTCTTTGCGTAAAAAAAATCTGATGATTATTCACCTTTGGTTGTTAACAAAAATTTTATAGTAAAAAGAAAATAATAAATTTAGTCCTCCAGCAAATCAGGGCGGCGGGCTTTGGTGCGCAAAAGAGCTTGTTCCATTTTCCAGTTTTCAATCAATTTTTCATTTCCTGAAAGCAGGATTTCAGGCACTTCCCATTCTTTATATTTTCGTGGGCGGGTATAAACTGGCGGGGAAACAAGCCCATCCTGGAAGGAATCGCTTAACGCTGAAGTTTCATCGCCCAAAACCCCGGGAATCAACCTGACAACACTGTCAACCAGCACAGCAGCAGCCAGTTCGCCTCCTGAGAGTACATAGTTACCGATTGAAATTTCCCGCGTAATATAATGCTCACGGATACGCTCATCTATTCCCTTATAATGCCCGCAAAGCAGAATGATATTGTTAAGCAAAGAAAGAGAATTGGAAATTCTTTGCTCAAGCAGTTCGCCATCCGGGCTTAAATAAATCACTTCATCATACGTTCTCTCTTTTTTCAAAGAATCGATGCAAGCCGCAACCGGCTCAATCATCATCACCATTCCTGCCCCACCCGAAAAAGCATAGTCATCCACTCTTTTCCATTTTCCTTTTGAATAGTCACGCAACTGGTGCAGGTGAATTTCAACAATTCCTTTTTCACGGGCCCTTTTGACAATGGATTCAGAAAACGGGCCTTCAAAAATTTCAGGAAAAATGGTGATAATATCAATTCTCATGCGGCAAAGGTAAATGATTTCTTAAAAAAATTTCTTTTGTAAACGCAAAGCCACATTTACCAGCATTATTAAGACAGGTACTTCAACCAATGGCCCTATAACCGCAGCAAATGCCTCTCCAGAGTTAATTCCAAACACTGCAATTGCTACCGCGATGGCAAGTTCGAAGTTGTTGCTGGCTGCCGTAAAAGCAATTGAAGCCGTTTTTGAATAATCGGCACCAATTTTTTTTGCCATAAAAAAGGAAACTAAAAACATGACCAAAAAGTAAATCACCAGCGGGATTGCTATTCTTACTACATCCATCGGCAACTGAACAATAATTTCACCTTTGAAAGAAAACATAACCACTATCGTGAACAAAAGCGCAATTAAGGTTAATGGGCTGATTTTGGGTATAAATTTTATGTGGTACCACTCTTTGCTTTTTACTCTAATCAAAATAAACCTGGTGAGAAAACCTGCAATAAAAGGGATTCCGAGGTAAATGAATACGCTTTTTGCAATTTCAGCCATCGTAATATCCACCTCAAAAGACTCCAAACCAAACCAGGAAGGTAAAATCGTGATGAAAACGTAAGCATAAACAGAAAAGAATAGGACCTGAAAAATGCTGTTGAAAGCCACCAGCCCGGCTGTATATTCAGTGTCGCCTTTTGCCAGTTCGTTCCAAACGATGACCATTGCGATGCAACGGGCCAACCCAATCAGAATTAAGCCTGTCATGTAATGTGGGTAATCCTGTAAAAAAATAATTGCCAGGAAAAACATCAGTAAAGGGCCGATGAACCAGTTTTGGAAAAGGGATAATAAAAGCACCTTCCAGTTTCTGAAAACATCGCCCAATTCTTCGTATTTCACTTTTGCCAAAGGCGGGTACATCATGATTATCAAGCCAATTGCGATGGGGATATTCGTTGTTCCAACACTAAATTGGTCCCAAAAAGCTGCAATGTTTGGATAAAAATAGCCTGAGCCAACTCCAACAAGCATTGCCAGGAAAATCCAGAGAGTTAAGTATCTGTCTAAGAAGGAGAGTTTTTTCATAAGATTAATGTGCTAATGTGCTTATCACTGCTGTCCGGCAAATGTTTCAAAATAGAATTTTTATTTTGCAATTCATTTCATAGCAAGAGATTCTTTTGCCATCTTAAAAAGTAAGCCCCCCATTAAGATGAATTGAACAAATTTAGTTGATAAACAGGTTTAGCAGGCATATATTTTCTCAATACTTTATCTGGGTTGTCAAGAAATGAGAGCAGGTTAACATAAGTCATCAGATGAAGTCTTATAATACTGCTTAAGTTAGAATAAGCCCATTTTCTTTTGGTTCTGTCTTGAATTACCTTGATAAGCAAATCAGCTATTAGTACACACCAGACTTGTGTTTTTATTGCATTCTCTGACTCTCCCAGGAAATATCTTAATGGATAACGCTGTTTGATTCGTTTGAAGAGCAGTTCTATTTGCCAACGCTGTTTGTAAATATCTGCAATTGTGGTTGGGAGAAACCTGGTGTTGTTGCTTACAAAACTGAAGATTTTGTTGCTTTGCAAGTCATGATATTTGACAATTCTGGCTTTGATTTTCAAGGTATTATTGTTGTTAGGGTCACCCAAGGTAACAAGTTGGTCAGAAATAACACCGGCCAGGCGCTGATGGCCTGACACAGGATTTTGTTTATCTACTTGTACAATCCACTTGTCCAGCACCCGCGATACCCAGTTTATCCCCATCTTTGACCATTGGTCGAATCTTCGAAAATTGGCATAGCCTTTATCGAAAGTGATAATTGAGCCTTTAGGCAAAAAAATATGTTTTAAGAATACCCTATCATTTGCTGCCGAAGCAGTGAGGTTTACCAAACAAGGGGTGTCCTCAACCGCCTTGATCATTACGTGGGCCTTTAATCCGCCTTTTCTTTTTCCGTTGGCAGGCGTACTCCCTGCGCCTTTAAGTACATCGTGAAATAATTTTATGGTGGTTGAGTCAATGATAAACAGCCTTTTCTCGTATGGCTGGCGTGGTTTTACATTTCGGCTGTCCGGTAAACCATAATGGTAGTTATACAATTGGTGAAATAACTCTCCGAAAAAAGCTTCCGGCCTTCTTTTATTCGCATCGGCCAGTGTACTTCGGCGTATATCATGAGCCAACTTGAAATGCCCTTGCTTGCTGGTGGCCACTTGTAAGCCGCTTACCACCTCACGCAATGAAGTACATTGATTAATAATCCCAAAAAGAAGTGTTATCAGATGATGCTTACTATCAAATGTCTTGCAATACCGGTCACATTGATACTTGTTAACCAATCTGAAGATAAGGTGATTAGGAATCAATGACAATAACTGGGTAAATACCGGCTGTCCGGAGAAAATTGTATTTTTGCTCATAGTTGTAGACTTGTTTTGGTCATGCTTAACAAAACTACAATTATCGAGGGCCATGGCCCTCTTTTTTTTTACTATAAATTTATTTTACCGGACAACAGTGAT
>DATCTB010000089.1:0-2535 GCA_036568185.1 Bacteroidales bacterium
GCCCACATTGGTAACTGGGAAATTGCCGGGCAATTGCTTGAAAGAATTGAAACAAAAGTACATATTGTGATGCTTGAAGCTGAGCATGAAAAAATTAAACACTTGCTTGACAATGTGATGACGAAAAAGAAAATGGGTATCATCACCATCCAGGATGATTTTTCACATTTGTTTGCCATCAAAGATGCACTTTCCAGGAATGAACTGGTAGCCATTCACGGCGATCGGTTTTTGCCGGGTTCCAAAACCATTGAAGCTAATTTTTTGGGCAAGCCTGCTGATTTCCCGGTAGGGCCTTTTTACCTGGCAATCAAATATAAAAAGCCTGTTACTTTTGTTTCGGCTGTAAAAGAAACTGCAACTCACTATCATTTTTATGCCACAAAACCAAAACTTTACGAAGCTAAACAGAATGCACTTTCGCGGGATGCACAACTTCTGCTTATCCTAAACGACTACATTAACGAGATGGAAAAGATTCTGAAAAAACACCCCGAACAATGGTTCAATTATTACTATTTTTGGGCAAAATAGAAAAAACCTCAACACCGAATAAGCCTTATTTTATGAACGATAACTACGGCTCAGACAACAAGCCTGCTTTACAAGCCAAATTTGATGCCCAGAAAATAGCTTTTGCCCCCATTATGTTCCAGGCTGCCAAAGCTTTGCGAGATTTGGGAATTCTTGATTTTTTATTAAAAAACAGGAAAAAAGGTGCTGATATTGAAACCATAGCCAGGGAATTGAACCTTTCAGTTTATGGTATAAAAGTATTGCTGGAAGCCGGGCTCAGCCTCGAAATGGTGATGGTGGAAAACGGGCTTTATTCTATAACAAAAACCGGCTATTTTGTTCAAAGCGATGAGTTGACTAAGGTAAATATGGACTTCACCAATGATGTGAATTACTTGGGAATGTTCAAGTTGCAGGAAGCAATCAAAAATGGAAAGCCTGAAGGCTTGAAAGTTTTCGGAAATTGGAATACCGTGTATGAAGCCCTTGCCGAACTGCCTGAAAATGTCAGAAAAAGCTGGTTTGGCTTCGATCATTTTTATTCAGATTACGCTTTTCCAGAAGTGATGCCATATCTTTTTCAGGATAAACCAAAAAAAATTCTTGATGTTGGCGGAAACACAGGCAAGTTTTCTATTTTTTGTGCCAGGCACAACCCTGATGTTTTTATGACTATTCTTGATTTGCCCGGACAGGTCAAAGAAGCTCAGGAAAATATTAAAAATGCAGGTTTTGAAAAGAGAATCAGCACGCATGCCTTGAATTTGCTGGACAATTCCATCCCTTTTCCAACTGGCTATGATGCCATCTGGATGAGCCAGTTTCTGGATTGTTTTTCCCAGGAAGAAATTCTGGGTTTGCTAAAACGCTCTTTTAACGCCCTTGATGAGAACGGTTCCTTGTACATACTTGAAACGTATTGGGACAAACAGGAATTTGAGGCTTCCACTTACAGCCTGCACGCTACTTCGCTGTATTTCACAGCAATAGCCAACGGAAACAGCCAAATGTACCATTCTCAGGATATGGAAAAACTGCTTGAGAAATCTGGGTTGTATATTGCTGAAGTGTTTGAAAATATTGGCGTCAGCCACACTTTGTTCAAATGCAAAAGAAAGCCATCTAAAATTTAAGGGCGAAATGTTCAAATATTCCACCGCAAGTATTCTATTTTTCATCGTTTCATTTATCCTGTTAATTGGTTATCAGCAAGTTGGGCTCAACTTACTTTGGCTTCTTATTCCTATTATTTTGTACATTATTAGCCTTGTTTTTGGTTCGATTTTTATTGGGCTGAATTTTTATTTTAAATCTTTAAATAAAGTTACAACTGAAATCAAAGAAATTGCCATCACTTTTGATGACGGGCCAAACGCTAATATCACACCGAAACTGCTGCAATTGCTTGATAATGAAAATGTAAAAGCTTGTTTTTTCTTGGTAGGAAATAATATTGAAGGCAACGAAAGCATAGTTAAAAAAATGGCTGAAAATGGGCATATCATTGGCAACCACAGTTTTTCGCACCACACTTTGATTGATTTGTTTTCCGCCCATAAAATTTCAGAAGAAATTGAGCGTACCAACTTGAAAATAAAAGAAATAAGCGGGCATAAACCTTTGTTTTTCCGCCCACCTTACGGTGTAACAAACCCTTTGATTAAAAAAGCAATTCAACAAACTGAAATGGTGCCTGTTGGCTGGAGTTTGCGCTCGCTCGACACGGTAAACAGCTCCGAAAAAGTGCTAAAAAAATTAAAGAAAAAAACAAAGCCGGGTGCTGTAGTTTTATTTCATGATACAAACGAAAAAATTCTTGAAATCATGAGTGAATACTTAGTCTGGCTTAAAGGAAATAATTATAAAATTGTAAGTTTGGATAAACTTTTTTCAATTGAAATTTATGAAAATGCTGAATAAATTGGGCTTTGTAGCAATGGCAGTTCTTATTAACTTTTCTGTTTACTCTCAGAAAACCGAAGATTTTTCTCTTGCTCAAAACACTGAAGAAATTAAACA
>DATCTB010000090.1:0-4853 GCA_036568185.1 Bacteroidales bacterium
GTTATCAAACGGATGTTTTTAAGTGTTGAACAAAAGTACAATATTAGAACTAAATTAAAACACTGGTGTCTGATTTAACAATCAATTCCGTAAATTTGCATTCTTTAAAAAAATCAGGTTTCCTCGATTTTTCATTGATTAAAATGTAGCTTTTATGGGCAATCCAAGCTCCAAAAACTCTTTCCAGTTACCGGTAAATACCCTTGTTGGGAGCTCGCTTTCCAATTTTAATGAGGTTGTTTCAGGGCATCAAATTGATAAAGATTTCAAAACTAAATTTTATTTAACAAAAACTTTTTCCTCCATCTTAGGAACCATTGGAAAGTATGAAGACTGGCATTTTAAAGGGAAAATTAATGAATTTGAAATTAAGGAATCGCCAATTTTTATCATCGGCTTTTGGCGCAGCGGCACCACATTGATGCACAACCTGATAACTCAAAACCCTGATTACGGATATGTTACAACTTACCAGGCAGTTTTCCCAAACTTGTGCATGCTTAACCAATGGTGGATACAGGGAATAGCCAAACTGGTAATGCCTAAAACCCGGCCCTACGACAACATGAAGCTGGACTTTGAGTATCCGCAGGAAGAAGAAATTGCGATGGGGAATATGCAGTCGCTTAGTTTTTACAACTTTTTTTATTTCCCGAAGGAAATCGAAAATTATGCAAAACACGATTTATTGCTTCAAGATGTCCCTCCGGAAAAACTTCAAGTTTGGAAAGATTCGTACATCAAACTAATTAAAACAGCGCTAATTAATTCGAACGGAAAGCGCTTTGTTTCAAAAAATCCACCAAATACCGCAAGAGTAAAGCTATTGCTTGAAATGTTCCCGGATGCAAAGTTTGTTTATATGCACCGTAATTTTTATGAATCTATTTATTCTTTTCAGCGTTTTATGCATGCCGTTCACGATGGCGTAAAGTTACAAAATTATGACCATAAAGTGCACACGCACAACATGATAAAAATTTATAAAACGGTGATTGAGGCTTACAACGAACAGAAAAAACTAATTCCACCCGGGCAATTGATTGAAGTGAAGTTTGAAGATTTTGAAAAAGACATGCTCGGGCAAACCAAGAAAGTTTATGATACTTTGAACCTTCCTGATTTTGAAAAAGCCTTACCATTTATTGAAAAACACCTTGCCGGAATTAAAGATCATGATAGAAAAGCATATTCATTCCCACCTGAATTCATCAAGCTTGTAAACCAGGAAATTGGCCAATTGGTGGAAGAATAAATTCTAAATTAACTCATACCTTCACTTTTTCAAAAAACATAAATTAATTATGTAATTTTACTGCATGTATTGTTTTATGCGTGCAATTGGTTTTATTTGGAAAAATCTTGAACTTAGTTTCTGGATTTCTGGACTGATTTTGTTGTTTTTCCTTGAGCCATCTGCTGAACATTTTTCACTCTGTCCAATCAGCAATCTCGGTTTTAGTTTTTGCCCCGGATGCGGAATTGGACATTCTATTCATTACGCTTTGCACTTCAATTTCAGCGAATCTTTTTCGCATCACCCTATAGGAATTATTGCCATTGTAATCATTTTTTCCAGAATAATAAAATTAATCACTAATCTTTTAAAATCAAATCATTATGGACACAAAACTATTGCTTCTGATACCCGGTGTTGAACCCAACGAACTGATGTATCTTCAATCCTTAACCAAAGACCTTGACGAAAAACAATTGCAAACATTTGCTGCATTTTACAACAGCGACAGGAAAAAACCTGATGTGATTATGATTGGTGCAGTAATAGGGCTCCTTGGTGTTGGAGGTGTACAGCGGTTTATGATAAACCAGGTTGGAATGGGGGTTCTCTATTTTCTCACTGCCGGCTTATGTTTTATCGGCACTATTATTGATTTGGTCAATTACAAAAAACTTGCTTACGAATACAACCAGGAAGTGGCTCATAATGTACTGCGGGCTGTAAACAACATGAAGTAGGCAAATTAAACGTTTTATTTAAAAACAAAAATTGGTGGGTTATTATTGTAAAATTATGCCATTGCCTTGTGGTAGTGTTTCCAGAAAAAGTAAGCACCAAAAATCAGGATAGCTGCAACAATAAACAGGTCGATGGTATGGGCATATTTCATTATTAAATCCCAACCCGTTTGCCCCCATTTTACACCGGCCCAAATCAGGAAAGTATTCCATATGGTTGCGCCAACGATTGTGTAGATTGAAAACTTCAAAAGATTCATCCTTCCGGCGCCGGCTGGAATAGAAATCAAATGCCTTACTACTGGAATAAATCGGCATACCAGGATGGTTATGTCGCCATGTTTGGTGAAATATTTTTCACCTGCCTCAAGTGCTTTCCGGTCAATCAGAAAATATTTGCCAAATTTGTCAATAAAGGGCTTTCCTCCATAGGCACCCATAAAATATGAAGCCAAATTTCCGGCAATACTTCCCATTGTTGAAGCAACCACCATACCTGCAAAGGTAAATCTGCCTTGAACAATCAGTAAACCTGCCGGCGGCAAAACGGCCTCACTGGGTACCGGAAAAATCATACTTTCCATTGCCATCAACACAAAAACGCTGAAATAGCCGGTTGTTTCAAAAAAACAGCATGATATGTTCTGCAAGCCATTCTGTAATGCCCATTTGGGATGTTTTAAATAATTGAAATAGAAATTTTTAGTTGGGTAAAAGTATGGTTTTTAGTATTGAAGTAGATTCCGTTTAGCTTGTTGTATTTAAAATATTTCTAAATTACTAATTGAAGAAGCAGGTTTCAATTCCAATTCAAACAATTTTATTAAGTTTGAATATTATTAATATTAAAATGTAACCTGCTATGCTTCAGTTATCTGAAATTAATAACGCTTATGTCTTTATCCGTACTAAAGATGAAAAAAAAATCCAAAGAGTTAATAGGCTAACCTCCGGATTAAAATTTATGCAACTTGATAGTTCCAATCAAGAAAATTATATTAACGGAATATTTTATCGCAATATTTATCCAGCCGGAAATAATACTTTTTACGGAATCGAAAAAGTGAATGATTTGGGTGACTATGATTTAGGTGCTTTTCAATTTAGCGGTACACATAAACTAAACAATCATTTTGATTCAATCATTTCATATTGTTTTTTTCAAGAAAATAATTTTATAGCTGGCACGGATTATTTATCCATTTTCAACCATTTTTATTTTTATGACAATGACACTTTTATTTGCAGTAATAATTTGTTTATTGTTGCAAAACTTTGTGATGAATCAATTTCAGAAGAGGCAATATTTGAAACGCTTTTCTTTCGTTTTCCATACCGGAATATAACTTTTTTTAAATCTATAAAGTCTCTAAACCCTTTTCAACAATTATGTTTTAATGAAGAAAAAGGGCTGTGCATAAGTAATTCAGTTACTTATTGCGACTTAATGTTGGAAGACAATGTTGATATTTCAACTGCAATTGAAAGTTTTTTTTCAAATTTAAAAAACCCGGAAAACCTTCCCGCCGCCTTATCTTTTTCAGGAGGATCTGATTCAACTGCGTTGCTTGCAATATTAAAAAATAGAAATATTGACTGTCAATTGGCCAGTTTTAAAGGACACAACAATTGGGATACTCATCGAATAAAAAAACTTTCAGAAAAGCTTAAATGTTCTTTTATTTATGTTGACCCCACATACGCAGTATTTTCCGAAGACAATGAATTACAATATACTTTCTTGACAAATGGAAACCATACTGATTATAAATTTTTTGATTTTTATAGTAGATTGCCTGAAAAGTACATATTATTTGATGGTTATTCAATGATGCTTGGTGATATGTCGGATGCAACTTTGTATCCGCCATTTAAAGATGTTTTGCAAGGTTTACCTATAGATTTAGTATTTGAAAAGTACTTTGCAGGGTTCGATCCCTTGTTTTTAAAAAGAATGAAAGATTATTTGATTTGCTACTACGAGGATCGGTTTTTAAATATTAACACTAGAGAAGGTTTACACAATATGCAACAATATTGTGTTGAAGGTGTAATGAGCAAAGTTTACGCAGGTGTATTAAAATGCCCACTTTATTTTGGCCATCAGAATGTGAGTTTCTATTTGTCAAGAAAATATATATCACTTATTGAAAAGAATGGTTATGGTATCTCGAAAACATGCAGTGGGCGTGATGATTATCAAGGCTATTTTTATACTAGAAAACCACTTTCAGAAATAGCTCATAAAATGAACAAAATGGTTTATGAGTTAAAATTGGATCAAGGATTTAGCTTCAAGGATATCCATGAAAATACTCCCTTCAAATTTTTGAAAAAAAAGATGAAGACCATCGATAGAAAAGTGTTTGAAATTCAACATCGAAAGGTTCAGTTAAATTTTCAGAAAAATGAATTGGACTTAAATGATTATGACTTTGTTAAGCAAAAAAGTGAGTTAAACAAATATGCCTTCGATGGCTTAAAACTTTTAAGGTACGTTAGCAACGTAAATGAAAAGATTGGAAATTAATACCCTTTTTACTAAAAACAATTTTTCTGATTATTGTTTCTTTTTTTTGCACTGCCTGATTTACTCTGTAATTTGAAATGAATCAACAAGTAAACTAGTTTTTTTATTTCCTTGTCAGGAATGTGAAATTTCTGCGACTATAAGGCTAACGAATATTTTTCCTAATTAAATTCTAAAAAACAAATCTTATGAAAAAATCATCAACATTTACAATTCTGTCATTTGCTCTTTTGGGAGTCATTATTTTCCAATCGTGCAAAAAGGACGACACAAATGATACGCCGCAAGAATTTGTGGCTGATAATTCAACTTTTTCCAATTTTATGAGCTGGCCAATAGATGCAAC
>DATCTB010000091.1:0-12520 GCA_036568185.1 Bacteroidales bacterium
ATATAAAGGATACAGCCTCCAGCAAGCCGCGGATACGGTAATCATGAAAAAACTAAAAAACCAGGGCGCCGAAGGAGGCATTATTGCTGTTGACAAAGACGGTAACTTTAGCATGACTTTTAATACGCCGGGCATGTACCGTGGGTATATCAATTCATACGGGGAGTTTGAAATATTAATTTTTGGGAAAGAGTGACTGCGTGATTAAGTGAAGGGGTGAAAATGTGCCAATTTGAAAATGTGTTGATGTGCTAATATGCTGATGAGACTGCTTCGTCGAGGATTCCTCGCAGTTGGACTACCCTATAATGACAGCGACAATTGCGAGCCGATAAAGGAGGCGTGGCAATCCGATTGGAATAATGAATGGCAATCAAAAGACTACTTAATCACCATGAATGACAAAAGAATGACATTCCTTCTTACCTAATAGCCTCTAGCCTAATTGTCTATAGCCTCAACTCTTAGAAAGTTCTCCTTCAACTTGCTTCACCAACTCCTCCACACTACCATTATTTTCAATCACCAAATCTGCCATTTCAATGCAGCGTTTCAGGTTTTGATTGTTCGGGTCAGTGGTGTGCATTTCTCGGTTCTCGTTTTCCAAAAAGGTGGCAAAATCAATGTGGTCGGTTTCTGATGCCCTTTTTTTAATTCTTTCAAAGCGGGTTTTGGGGTCAGCATCAACTGCAATTAAAAGGAAATTTCCCTGTTTTTTTAAAAATTCAGCTTCTCCCGGTGTCCTGATGCTTTCTATTACAGCGTTTTTGCCTTCTTTTTTGGCTTCTTTATAAAGTTCTTCAATAATAAAAGCGGGCGAATGTTTTGCTCGCAGCGCATTGGCTACTTTCACCATGCTGTCTCGGTTTACGGCCAAGCCCTGTTTCATAATTTCACCAACCAAATATTGCCTCACAGAATAATGTGAAAAGCCTTTGTGGTTGACAAGGTATTCAACGATGGTGCCCTTTCCCGCACCCAGTGTCCCGGTAATTCCAATTATCAGCATCAGCGTTGTTTGTGGTTACTCTCTATTTTGATATCTTTTATCCATTTGCCCATATTCAAGGGCCGATAGGCTTGCATTCGCGTTAGCAAATCTTCAATATTGCCAGAAACGATGAGGTTTTCGCGGTGTTCTTTTCTCACATAACCTTCGGCAACTGCATGGTCGAAAAAGCCAAGCAATTGGTCGAAATAACCGCTCACATTCAGAATACCAAGTGGTTTGTCGCTGATGCGGAGTTGGTTGAAGGTAAGAATTTCAGATAATTCATCCAAAGTGCCGAAACCACCAGGCAGCGTGATAAAACCATCTGACAATTGCACCATTTTTTCTTTGCGCTCAGCCATCGTCCGGACAATAATTAATTCTGTCAATCCAGAGTGAGCGACTTCTTTGGCTACCAAATTTTCGGGCATAATGCCCACCACTTCAGCACCTTTTTCCAGCATAGTATTGGCTATAACCTGCATCAATCCAACATTTGCCCCGCCATATACCAAACCAATTCCCTGCCCGGCAAAATATTCACCTAGCGCGCGGGCAGCAACCCGGTATTCTTCGCGGTAGCCCATTCCTGAACCACAAAACACGCAAATTTTCGTCATCTGTTCAATTTAATGCTCACAAAAATAGGTTTTATCTCGTTCACTGCCGCCCTCATTTTCAAATACGGTTTGCTTGCTATTTCAATTATTTTTGCCAAATGATTTTTGTTGACACACATACCCACCTCTACCTGGAAAATTTTGACGAAGACCGTAAACAGGTAGTTGAAAAAGCAATTGAATTGGGCGTAAAATATATGCTTCTGCCCAATATTGACAGCGATTCGTTCGATGATATGGAATCGCTGCACCATCTTTTTCCAAAAAATTGCCTGGCAATGATGGGGCTGCATCCCACGTCGGTAAAGGAAAATTATGAAACTGAACTTCATAAAGTGGAACAAGAAATTAGTACCGGAAAATATATTGCAGTGGGCGAAATTGGCATTGATTTGTATTGGGACAAAAGTTTTGAAGAACAGCAAAAAGATGCTTTTCGAAGACAATTGAAGCTTGCCAAAAAGTATAAATTGCCAGTTTCCATCCACACCCGTGATGCTTTTGAACAAATTTACACTATCGTGAAAGAAGAACTGACCGACGGGTTGAAAGGCGTTTTTCATTGTTTTACAGGAACTGCCGAAGAAGCAAAGCAAATTATGGAAACCGGCTTCAAAATGGGAATTGGCGGTGTGTTGACTTTTAAAAATTCAAAACTTCAGGAAGTAATCAAGTCAGTTCCAATGGAATATTTGGTTTTGGAAACTGATGCACCTTTTCTTACACCCACACCTTTCCGGGGAAAAAGAAACGAAAGTGCATACATTCCTTTAATAGCCCAAAAACTTGCTGAAATAAAAGGTATTAGCCTGGAAGAAGTGGCAGCAAAAACCACTGAAAATGCTGTTGATGTTTTTCAAATAAAAAATTAAAATATGGTTGACGAAACTTCAATCTTGATTATTTACACCGGTGGCACCATCGGGATGATTGTTGACGAAGAGAGCGGGGCGCTGGTGCCATTCAATTTCGATTTGATTTATGAGCAAATTCCGGTACTGAAAAAATTTCATTTCCACCTTGGCTTTCATTCCTTTGACCCAATAATGGATTCGTCGAATATGAACCCGGAAGCCTGGATTGAACTGGCATCAATTATTGAAAAAAATTATGAAGAATACGATGGCTTTGTCGTTCTTCACGGTTCCGACACCATGGCGTTTTCAGCTTCGGCTCTTAGCTTTTTACTTGAAAACCTGAATAAACCAGTTATTTTCACCGGTTCTCAATTGCCAATGGGTGTGCTTCGCACCGACGGACGTGAAAATTTCATCACTGCCATCGAAATTGCGGCAGCAAAAGAAAATAATACGCCTGTTGTGCCCGAAGTTTGCGTTTATTTTGAAAACCGCCTGATGCGTGGAAACCGCACCGTTAAATACAACGCCGAAAATTTCAATGCTTTTATATCGGGAAATTATCCTTTGCTGGCTGAAGTTGGCGTTTTTATTAAATACAATGAAAATGCTATTCAAAAACCCAATTTCAAAAAGCTGAAAGCACACCGGAAGATGGACACTAACGTGGGCATTTTGAAGCTTTTTCCGGGAATTACAAAGCAATTTGTCGAAAGCGTACTTGCCGTTCCAGGTTTAAAAGGTTTGGTGCTCGAAACTTTTGGCACCGGCAATGCCCCTGCTGACCAGTGGTTTTTAGATTTGTTGAAGAAAGCAGTTAATTTAGGCCTGCTCATTATTAATATCACGCAATGCCTTTCGGGTAATGTGATACAAGGTAAATACGAAACCAGCAAAGGCTTGAAGGAAATTGGCATCCTCAGCGGCCACGATATGACAACCGAAGCAGCTTTGGTAAAAATGATGTATCTGTTTGGTGAGGGGCATAACAATGCGGCAGTTAAGGAATTGATGCAATTGTCGCTACGGGGTGAAGTAAGTCTCGAAAACCAATAGAATTGTTCTCATCATAAGGAAATTGAAAGATTAGCAATTAATTATACCGCGCTTGTAATTCGCAATATTTTTTTACTTTTGGCGTTCCATTTTTGGGAGGGAGAGGTGCTCGAGTGGTTTAAGAGGCACGCCTGGAAAGTGTGTGTACCCCAAAAGGGTACCGCGGGTTCGAATCCCGCCTTCTCCGCAGGCAAATTGATTATAAATAATATTTTCTCTTTTTTATTAAATATATTTATAACTTTGTCAGTTCGAAAAATTAAGTTTTAACAGAAATCAATTTTCTTAATTATGAAAAAAATTTTTGCGTTTCTTACCATTACGGCAGTGATGACCCTGGGGTTGTCAAATATTGTTTATGCACAGGAGTCAGCCGGCTCAAGTGAAACAACAGAGGTAACTACAACCACTACGGATGTTGAAGTTACCAAATCATTTCACCAAGTGCTTAAAGAAAAATTTATTGAGGGGGGTGCCAACTTCATGGCATCAATTCTATTGACCTTGATTTTTGGTTTGGCCATATCTATTGAAAGAATTATTTATTTAAGCTTAGGTTCGGTTAATACTAAAAAACTACTTAAAAACCTTGAATCCGCACTCGATAAAGGAGGCATTGACGGGGCCAAAAAAGTTGTTAGGGAAACTCCTGGCCCGGTTGCAAGTATTTTCAGTGAAGGTTTAAACCGTTGGGATGACGGTATGGCTGAAGTAGAAAAAGCAATTGTTTCTTATGGAAGCGTTGTTACCGGACGTTTGGAAACCGGCGTTAGCTGGATTGCACTTTTTATTGCAATTGCGCCTATGCTTGGGTTCCTTGGTACAGTAATCGGGATGATTCAGGCTTTTGAAAATATTGCTGCTGCAGGTGATATTTCGCCAACCATTGTTGCCAGCGGTATCCAGGTTGCTTTGTTAACCACTGTATTCGGACTTATTGTTGCCATTATACTTCAGGTATTTTACAACTACATTATCTCTAAAATTGAAAGCCTTGTTAACGAAATGGAAGATAGTTCCATTAACTTTATTGACATGTTGGCACAACACAATAAAAAATAATTCTTATGAAAGATACTATTGCAAAAATCACGAAGTGGGTTCTTTACATCCTGATTGGTGTTGCAACAGTTGCAGGATTACTATTCTATGCTAATATTTTAAGCACCGAATTATTTCTCAACATAGGCAAACTAATCGTGATACTTGGTTTGATAATAATGGTTTTGTCAAGTATCTATGGTTTGGTAACTAATCCAAAGAATATAAAAGTGATGATTATTAGCCTGGCTGTTGGTGCTATTGTTCTTGCTGTTTCCTATATGTTGGCAGGAAATGATTATTCAGCACTCCAACTGGAACAAATGAAAATCACTGAGCAAACTTCCAAGTTCGTTGGTATGGGCTTAATTGCACTCTTTATTATGTTTGGATTGGCAATACTGGCCTTTTTGTATTCGGCAATTTCTAAAGTTCTTAAATAAAACAATTATGGCTGCCAAATCACCAGAAATCAATGCAGGATCAATGGCAGATATTGCCTTTCTTCTGCTTATTTTCTTCCTTGTTACAACTACGATGGATGTAGATACCGGTATTACCAGGAAACTTCCACCACCAGTTGAAAACAATGATGATCAGGCTGATGTGAAAGACAGGAATGTGCTTAAAGTATTGATTAACAGTCGCGACAGGCTTTTAATTGACGGCGTACCTGGAGATATAAGTATGCTGAAGGACAAAGCCAAGGACTTTATGACACCTCATCCAAACAATCCTGAATATCCTGAAACAGAAACCGAATATATTGAAGCATTCGGCAGAAACATTGAGAAATCAAAAGGAATTATATCATTGAAAAATGACCGGGGAACTTCATACAAAATGTATATTGCTGTTCAAAATGAACTTGCCAAAGCATTTAATGAAATGAAAGATGAATTGTCTAGAGAAGTCTTCGGTATTAAGTACAATGATTTAGTAATTTCTGACAAAGTTAAGGCTATTAATGATGCTGTTCCTGTTCGTATTTCTGAAGCAGAACCTGAAGATATAGGAGGAAATTAATTATGTCAAGATTTAAAACAAAAAAAAATAACGCGGGTGGGCAGATTAGTACTGCTTCATTGCCCGATATTATTTTCATGTTGTTGTTTTTCTTTATGGTAACAACTCAAATGCGTGAAGTTACTTTTAAAGTTAAGATGACAATGCCGGAAGCTTCTGAGGTTCAGAAACTTGACAAGAAATCACTTGTAAGTTTTATTTATATCGGGCCTCCGGTTCAGCCAAAAATTTATGGAACCAACACACGTATTCAGTTAAATGATCAATTTGCGACAGTTGACGACATCCAGGAGTTTGTTGCTCGTGAACGTGAAGCCCGTGCAGAGGCTGACCGTCAGTTGATAACTACTTCTCTGAAAGTTGATGGCGATACCAAAATGGGCGTTGTTACTGATGTGAAGCAAGAACTTCGACAAGCAGGTGCGTTAAAAATTAACTACTCCTCGAGAAAAAAGGCAGAAAGAAAATAATTGAATTTACAAAATAGATTTCTGTATAAGGGCGCAATAAGCGCCCTTTTTTTATGCGATTCCCTTACCCTCTTTATGGTAAACAATAGTAAGCAACCATACTGTAATTAGCAGGCTTCCAATAATATATACCGGGTTGGGCGTTGAACCAAAATTTTCCATCGAGACTGTTAAATAGCCATTATAGTGCAGAAAATAAACAATAACCGAGGCTAAATTATTAACGAAGTGTACTATTATTGGAACCCATAAACTACCTGTAAATATAAATAAATAACCCAGCAAAAGCCCGAGTAGAAACCGCGGTAGAAAACCGTAAAACTGAATATGAAACGCACTAAAAACCAATGCTGAAATGATCACTGCCCAGTGAATATTTTTTGTCATTTGCAGCATTAATTTTTGAATAACTCCCCTGAAAAGCATTTCTTCGCCAAAGGCTGGTATTAAAGCCACAATTACAATATTCAGGAACAATCCACTTAGAGTAGAGGTCTTTAAGAAATTTTCAGTTAATAAAGAAGCCTGAGCCTCTTTAGATTTCATCCAATCTTCAATTCCTGAAAGAAATTCAGGCAGAACCATTTGTGCATTCAAGTTGCTTAAGTAGTTCAAAAATGGCAATATTGAAAACACCATCACACAAGACACTAATATGCTAATCAGTCTTGGGCTTTTCAATTGTAAATACTCCCTTGTTGAAGTACTAACGAAAAAATTATAAACCAAAACCGGGAAAATAAATACTCCAAACTGATTTATCAATTGGTAGAATTTACCAAAATTAATGTCGGTTCGTGTTTGCGGATCTGCTAAAACTTCGGCCAATCGAATCATATCAATACCCAGTACCCATTCACCAATTAATAAGCCGGAAAGCGCAGTTGCCAGACCTATCAACATGATTAAAATCAACAAAAACAACAGTTTCCCGATAGGTGGAATCGATTCAAAATAGGCAATGCGCATTGTGGTAATTGTTTTAATTCAGAATGAATGCAAATTTAATATTTTTGCAACCTGTAATTTTTAAACTTTGGTTAGAATTGATAACATAGAATTAGGCGATTTCCCCATTCTACTTGCCCCGATGGAAGATGTATCAGATCCTCCCTTCCGATATGTTTGTAAGATGTTTGGCGCTGATGTGATGTACACAGAATTTATTTCTTCGGAAGGATTGATTCGGGATGCTGAAAAAAGTGTAAAAAAACTTGACTTTGATGAGTTTGAAAGACCAATAGGCATTCAGATTTTTGGGCACGACATCAATTCTATGGTTCAGGCGGCTCAATATGCGGAAAAGGCAAATCCGGATATTATTGATATTAATTACGGATGTCCGGTTCGAAAAGTTGTTTCAAAAGGGGCCGGTTCAGGCATTTTGAACAATATTCCCAAAATGGTGAAAATGACCGAAGCTGTTGTCAAATCGGTGAAATTGCCGGTTACCGTAAAAACCAGGCTGGGTTATGATGATGAACATAAAGAAATAGTTGACATAGCTGAAAGGCTTCAGGATGTTGGAATTAAAGCAATAACCATTCACGGGAGAACCCGAACTCAGAGGCCACGTGTGCCTGCTGACTGGACCTTGATTGCGGAAGTGAAAAAAAATCCGCGTATGAGTATTCCAGTTTTCGGAAATGGCGATGTTGTTGATCCAATTTCCGCAAAACATTTTAAAGAAAACTTTGGTGTTGACGGCTTAATGATTGCCCGTGGTTCATACGGAAATCCCTGGCTTTTTAAAGAAATCAAACATTACCTGGCCACCGGCGAAATTTTACCCATACCTGACATACATGAACGGATTAGAATTTCAACTATTCAATTGGAAAAGTCGGTTGAATGGAAAGGTGAAAGGCGCGGTGTTATTGAGCTCCGGAAACATTGGAGTGATTATTTTAAAGGCTATCCAAATTTTAAAAATTTCAGGCAACGAATGATGGAAATGGAAACGCTTGAAGAGGTAAAATCTTTGCTTGAAGAAATAAGAAATTATTATTACTAAGCGAATACCAAATCTGTTTTCAATTTTCCATTCCTGAAAATATCCCTTATCCGTTCTGGCTTCTGCAATAAATACGTTTTTAAACCAAGTTGTTTTGCTACCGCAATATTTTCAGCACTATCATCAATAAATAATGTTCTTTCCGGTTTCAAATCGTGTTGGTTTATGATAAATTCAAACGCATCAGGGTCGGGCTTGGCAAGGTGTGTATCAAAGGAAAAATAAGCTTTGTTAAATAAAGAATCAAACTCGCGGTAACCAAAACGTAATTGTAAATCACGAACATACAAGTCGTAGTGAATTTCGTTGGAATTGCTTAATAACAATGTGTTATAATTATTCTTAACCTTTTCAATTATTTCAATTCGTTCACTTGGAATATCAAACAACAAAGCATTCCAGGCATCATCAAACTGTCTGTCGGAAATTTTAATTCCCAGGGCTTCGCACATTTGGCTCCTAAAATTTTCAGGAGTTAAAATTCCCCGTTCAAATTTTCCTGTAATCATTTTAATATCTTCTTCCTGAAACGATTTTGACCCGAACTTGGCAAATTCATTATAAGTCAGTTGCGGATCAATATCAAGGATAACTCCACCAAAATCAAAAATGATGGTGTCTATTTTTGAATTCTTCATAATGCTAACAATTTGAATGCAAAAATGATGATTTGCCAACTCATTTCCAAATAATGTTTGAGAGGTTGTGAGTTCAGCTTTCATGTTAAGCATCCAAATCAAAATAGGAAAAAAGTTTTAATCCAAAAACCTTGCTATTTCATGCTGAATATGTAAATTTGCAGCCACTTTTGAAAATCAATTTTCAAAAAGGGCCTATAGCTCAGTTGGTTAGAGCACCTGACTCATAATCAGGTGGTCCCAGGTTCAAGTCCTGGTGGGCCCACACAGTAAATCTACCACTTACATGATTATTTGTAAGTGGTTTTTTTGGACAGACTTTTCTTAAAAAAATGGTTTCAAGTCTACGTAAAAACTTGTGTTTCATCTAGTGGTTTTCCGCTATTTTTTTTAATTAGTGGTTTTCCGGGATAAATATCAAAAATACCTGTAATAGCTTTGTGTAGTTTATTCTCAAACGATGAGACTCAAAGCAAATTCCTTTTTTTCAAAAAGCATTTTCGAAAACAGATACATTTATTTGTATTTTTTTCTGAACGGCAAAAACAAGTATATCTAAACCAGCCACCTCATGCTGCTATATATCGTGAGGTGGAAATTCGATGGCAATAAAACCCTAAAAAAAATTATTAATCATGAAAAAAAGATCCAAAAATGAAAAAGTTTATCCTGTATGCTCTTTTCAGCATAGTTGTATTTCTTTTTTCCTGTAAAAAAGAAGAGACGATCCTTTCACATCAAAAAGTTGAATTATCCTTCTACGCTTTCAATGAAAGTTCCACCCCAGTTAATGTTTGCTGGTCTTCGCTTTCAACAGGATTAGTTGAAAAAACATTTAATAACACTACTTCAGAAGTATTTTATATCACTCAGGATGATACGCTGAGAATAGTTTTGACCCCTTTAAAAGAAAACAGTTTCTTAAATGTCTATTTTAAACTAATTGTTAATGATGTTACTGTCCGGACAGCCAAATTGTATAATGATACTAAGACCCCGTCGGATAATGTTGCTTTTGTTTATTACATAAGAAGGTCCGAGCAATATAATGTGAGTTTTCTTCACGAGACAAACGATATCAACGACAACTTTCCTTTTCTGCTTTCGTACTCAGTAAATGATAGTGTGTGCAGCAATTTCCTGAATTACAACTTTGAAGCTAATCAAGGCGATATTGTCAGTTCAAAAGTAACTTTCAGAATTCCAACCTCCGAACCTGTAAAACCAGTTTTCCACAAAACCACTATAACAGTCAATGGAGAGATAGTGCGATACGACTATATAAATAGATGTAATTGTGGGAACCATTCAAGCGAAATGAGTGTCAAAATGGAGCCATATTTATAATCTCAGAGCTGTGCTTTTCTATTTACTATTAGAAATTTAATAAATATTGCCTGGAGTGAGTCTATTTGAGTTTTTCAGCACAAACGCCATTCCCAGGAGTGGCGTTTGCTTTATATAAACTTCTGATTGGGATATACAAGGTATTGCTCAGTCAATATTGTTCAACTTTCCTCCAAAATCACATTTGTTTCAAGAGTTCCGTTCAGAAATTTTTCTACCAATTGCTCAGGATCAGATGGTTCTACACCAGCAAAAACATTAATCTTGAATCTATTGAGTTTACTGGCAGAATGATTTTCAATTCCAATTGTAATAATATCAGTAACGCCTTCTTCCGCAAGCCAATTAGGAAAATTCATTGGTTGAAGATTGGTTTTTACCAATTTCATTTTTGTGTTGTTGTTTTTTTTAATCGTAAAAATGATGAAGTCGGAACAATGCTCAAAACGTTCACTTAACTGATGGTTTACAAGTGGTAAGGCTACTTTTTTCATGCTATAAATCCTGGACTTTTTCTCTTCAATTTCTACACTGTAAAAATAATTCTAGCTTCAAATTTATAAAAGCCAACGTGCCACATAGTGATTAAAAGTAT
This sequence comes from Bacteroidales bacterium, assembly GCA_036568185.1. Taxonomy (GTDB): domain Bacteria; phylum Bacteroidota; class Bacteroidia; order Bacteroidales; family F082; genus DATCTB01. The sequence goes on from DATCTB010000091.1 coordinate 10,656, forward strand.
TTATGATATATTTCAATTCTACCATTGATATAAACCTTAACTTTGTAAGGCCTATCCATGATGAGGCTAATATGATTTCATTAAATCAAGTACAAATGGATGATTTTAGTGAAATAGTAAACTGCACCGATTGTTCAAAAAGTTCAGGTTGTTTCAGGCATCTTTTACCTGCCGAATTAGAATTTATTAATCATAATAAAACCCAAATTCTTTACAGCAAAGGTGAAAACATCTGTAAGGAAAAGGCTTATGCTTCCAACGTACTTTATATAGCAGATGGGCTCGTCAAGGTTTATCTTGAAAGCCCCCAACATAACAGGAACATCAATTTAAAGATCTTAAAGGCATCAGAGTTTATTGGTTTATCATCCATTTATGGCGACAATATTTACCATTATTCTGCGGTAGCATTAGTTGATTCAACTATTTGTATGATTAACAAAGACAGCTTCAGAAAAATATTGATTGACAATGGTGATTTTGCATCGAAGATTATTAAGTGGTATTGTAATAAAGAAATGCAACTTTTTAACAGAATTAAAAGTTTAGGCCTTAAACAAATGCACGGCCGCCTGGCAGACGTCTTGCTTACATTGTGTGATGAAACATACGACCAGGATATTCTATTCAATAATTTGTCAAGAAAAGATATAGCCGATTTTGCCTGTATCTCAACAGAAAGTACAGTTAGGTTGCTAACCGAACTGAAGAATGACGGTGTTATTGATTTGGATGGAAAAAAAATTATTTTACTTGACAGGAAGCACCTATTGGAAATCAGCAGGGTCGGTTAGTTTCGTAAACCAATATTCCATTTCTTTTATAACAAAGTAAACTTAACTGGCAAGTTGAACCTAACCCTAACTGGAACATTCCTTTGTTTTCCAGGTATCCATTTTGGCATGTTTTTTACAACCCTGATAGCCTCTTCATCACATCCACCGCCGATTCCTCTCAAAACTTGAATATCCGTAACCGAACCATCTTTTTCAACAACGAAAGTAAGAAACACCCGGCCTGAAATTCCCATTTCTTTTGCCATTGTAGGATATTTAAGGTTGCTGTTGAGATACTTCATCAATTCAAGTTCTCCGCCCGGAAATGATGGCATTGATTCAACAATAACAAATACCTGTTCCTCTTTAATTTCCTCTTCTTCTTTCTGAACCGGAGGAACATAGGGAATATATTCTGCCATAACCGTTGCCTGGTCGGCTTCAACGTTTATTTCAACATCGCTTTCAACCTCAATATTATCCTCAACAATACGTATTTTAGTAATTTGTTTTGTTGGTGGAGGTGGCAGCTTTGTTTCCTGCACGGTAACAGGAATAATTTCTTCTGTTATTTCAGCTTGTTGGCTGAATAGTGTTTCAACATTTATTTTTTTATAGGATTTTATATTGAATGCAAAAAACACAATTGTAAGTGTAATTAGTAAACCTATTTCCAAAAAAATAAACCGCTTGTTATCAAGATTGGCTTTATTTGATTTTATGGTTTCCATTTTGGCTGGTATTAATTCTATTACAAAGTTAATGATGGGCTTACATTTATTCATAAAACAAGGGCAGTGGCTCAATAATCCTAGCTTTGATATTGCTCAAATTTTTAATTGATCTAAAAACCATTATGAACCTTAAAAGCGAATTTTAGAAAGTATACGCTGCCCTTATTTTTTTTGTAGTTTTAAAAAATGATGAAACAAAGCTACCGCGATGAAAAACTTATTGCTATTCAGTGTAATACTCTTTTTATTTTCCTGTCAAAATCAGCAAAATACAGAAATGAATCCTGCAATTGTTGAATTAAACGAAAACTGGTCTTTCAGCGAAGCTGGAAGCAATAAGTGGTATCCCGCCAGA
>DATCTB010000092.1:0-2766 GCA_036568185.1 Bacteroidales bacterium
AATTATTATCGCAGTTTCTCAATTAAAATTCAATATTGAAACGGCTTACCGGCAACTGAAAACATTGATGCAGTACGACAGTGTTTTTGAAATTCCTTTCCAGGAACTAAGCTTGCTGCCAATAAAAGCTGACAGCCTGGAAATGGCTCCTGGAATGCAGTTGCTGAGTTTACAAACTGATTACCTGAATGCCTCATTAAAAGCAGAAAACAGGCGCATGTTTCCTGATATTTCGCTGGAATATTTTATGGGTACAAACCGCGACCCGGGATGGGAAAATTACCCCGGTGTGATGGTGGGCTTGTCGGTACCGCTGTTTTTTGGTGAACAAAAAGCAAAAATAAATGCAAACCAGGTGGCGGTGCGTATCAATGAAAACATCCGGGCTTATAGCCTGGTGAAGTTGAAAGGCAAGCGTGACGAGTTGAAAAACGAATTATTAAAATACCAGGAATCGATAAATAACTACAGCTCGTACGGCAAGCAACTCAGTGAGGAGATTGTCAGGACAGCCCAAAGAAGCCACCAACTGGGTGCAATAGATTTCTTTGAATATACTCTCAGTCTCGAGAATGCCTTAAAACTAACACTTGATTATTTGGATAATGTTTCAAAATACAACCAGGTGGTTTTGGAAATTAATTATTTAACCAATTAAACAACAAACAAATGAAAAGATTTAACCGAATAATTAGCAGCTTATTAATTTTGGCTGTCCTTGGTTTTTCCTGTTCCGGACCTGCTCAAAAAATTGAAAATGAAGAAGAAACTGCTTTTACCGGGCAGGTAATCCAGGTTAGTCAGCAGCAATTTGTGGAAGACAGGATGGAAATTGGAGAAATAAGTATGCAGAATTTCGAGGAAGTGGTTACATGTAATGGTTACGTAACTGCGCCATCCAATGGAATGGCTGAGGTAAGCTCCCCAATTTCGGGAAATATACGCTCAATCAGCTGCTATATTGGCGATTATGTTAAAAAGGGGCAGCAAATGTTTTTTTTGGAGAGTATTGAGTTATTAAAACTGCAGCAGGAATTTTCAATAGCTTACTCGAAGTTGAAACGGGTAAAATCCGACTACGACAGAAGCAAAGCACTTTATGAGGAAAATATAGGTACGGAAAAGGAATTCATAGCCACTGAAAGTGAGTATTTATCAGTTCAGTCAACTTATCAGTCATTAAAAATTAGACTTGGATTACTGAGATTGGATGTAAATAAAATTGAGGATGGTGAACTGTATTCCACTTTTCCAATTTATTCGCCCATCAGCGGTTATATTACCACCCAAATGGTTGTAATTGGACAATTTATTGAACCAACAGATGTTATGGTTGAAATTGTTGATGTAAAACAACTGCAATTGAAATTATCTGTTTTCGAAAAGGATGTAAACCAATTGAAAGCTGGGCAAACCGTATTGTTCAAATCAATGGTAGAACCTGATTTTACTCATGTTGCAAAACTCACCTCGGTGGGAAAAACAATAAATGATGAGTCAAAAACGATACAATGCCTGGCAAAAATTGTAGATGATACGGCAGTTACTTTAACCAATAAATCGTACATCGAAGCACGGATAGAGGTAGGAAAAGTAAGTGCCGCTGCTCTTCCCACCGATGCTATTGTAAAATCAGGAAAGGATTATTATGTTTTTGTTTTGGAAAAAAAAGAAGACAACAATTATTTCCTGAAACCTGAAAAAGTGAAATTGGGAAAGGTTTCGAACGGTTTTACTGAAATAGTTAATGGACCTGAAAACGAAAAAATAATCACCGCCGGTGCGTATAACTTAAGAATTGAATAATTCTTTGTAGCTAAAAAAATCACATATACTCTCATCCAGGTTTCAAATCCCTATGTATAAAACCCGGGAATCTGTAATTCCGAAAAAGCAATTTTTTTTCAACGAGTTTTCTGCCAAAAAAAAGCTAAATTGAAAAACAGTAAATTTAAAAAGTGCATTTAAGCATACCTTACAGTTTCCATAAGAATCTTTCTGCTAGCAAGTTTAACTATAACCTCATGCTGCAATCTTGTACCGTACGTCACGATTTGATTAATTTAGCCAAATCAAGCTACTTTTATTTTAGCCAAAAACCAATTTAATATGTCAAAACTTTTTTCACCCCTTCAAATCAAAGGCATCACACTGAAAAATCGAATCGCCATTTCCCCCATGTGCCAATACTCTTCAAAAGATGGATTTGCAAATAACTTTCACCTGGTACATTTAGGCAGCCGTGCCATTGGCGGTTCGGGATTAATTATCCAGGAAGCAACAGCAGTTTCCCCTGAAGGCAGGATAACCCCTGGTGACATGGGACTATGGGATGGTAAACAAATTGATAAGCTGAAAGAAATAGTTCAGTTTATTACTGAATATGGCTCAGTTGCAGGCATCCAGCTTGCCCATGCCGGAAGAAAGGCAAGCTGCGCTATACCATTGGATGGTGGAAAACAAATCCACCAAAATGCAGGAGGCTGGGAAACTGTCAGCGCTTCAGCACTTCCTTTTTACCCTGATGATGATGCCCCAAAGGCAATGGATGCAGTTGATATTGAAAAAGTTGTCAATGATTTTAAACAAGCGGCCAACAGGGCCCTGCACGCAGGGTTTAAAATAATTGAGGTTCATGCCGCCCACGGATACCTGGTGCACCAGTTTCTTTCCCCTTTATGCAACCAGCGGAAAGATAAATATGGCGGCAGTTTTGAGAACAGGATAAGGCTTGTTCTTGAAATTGTGGAGGCTATTCAAGCAGTG
>DATCTB010000093.1:0-4743 GCA_036568185.1 Bacteroidales bacterium
AAAGGCCGGTTGTAGCCCTTTTCCATACAATTGCATCGCCAATCCATGCAATTGCAACACCAATCTATCTAATTGTAAGGGCAATTTACACAATTGTAACGCCAATCTACCCAATTGTAAGGCTATTCTATCCAATTGTAAAGCTATTTTATCCAATTGTAAAGCTATTCCATGCAATTGTAACGCAAAAAATGGCTATTGTGGGAAACAATTACCATAAAATAGCCTAAATCAACACCCAAGTGGTAAATGAACATAAAAACAACTCACTCCCCAAATCAAACATAACCATTCTGAATTAAGTTTACAACCTGAAGCTTAAGAATTCTATAACCTGAACCTGCAGTGCATTTATTTAAGGATATATAAACTCAGGCTTATACTGATGCGAATAGTTTGTAATTTCACCCCTCCTTACCTTCAATTAAAAGAAAAATGATACAATACCAAATAGAGAATAACCTTTCGCCAGATGAGTTTAAAGAATTGCTTATTAAATCGACACTTGGAGAAAGAAGGCCTGTAGATGATGTTGAAAGAATGAAAGCAATGGTTGAAAATGCCAACCTAATTATTACGGCAAGGGATGGGGATAAATTAGTAGGCGTAGCAAGGGCCGTTACTGATTTTGTTTACTGTACTTACCTTTCCGATTTGGCTGTAGATGATGAATACCAGAAAAAAGGCATTGGAAAAGAGCTGATAAGATTAACAAAAAAGGAAACGCCAAAAGCAACAATTATACTTTTGGCAGCGCCAAAAGCTGTAGATTATTATCCGCATATAGGTATGACAAAACATCATGCGTGCTTTTTGTTAGCGGATGAAAATCAATTGAAATGATTGACTTGCCCTCCTGCTTATCCGCATTTGTAATCCTGCTGAAAAGTTTTTGGGATTTGAAACCCTTAAAAGCGGGTTTTTCAACATAATTATTTATTGCAGCACCTAAATTTCAAAAGAAAATATTTAAAAGGATTCATTTTGAAAAATCAATAAAATATCTTATCTTTATAAAACAATATTTTAAAAAGAAAAAACATATGAAAACCTTGGTAGCCTTTCTAATAGGCATTTTTACATTGAATACAATTACCTCCCAGGACTTGAAAGTTCAGGACTCCATCAAAGTACAAAACACCAGCACAGTGCAGGATACGCTCTTTGATTTTACAGAAGATGCTATTCTCATTAATGGCGTGCCCGTGAATGTTGGCAATATCATTTTGCCAGGCGACCTGGACCAGGTAAAAAGTTTATTTCAATCATTTATTAAAGAACAGCTAAAGGAGAAAATGAAGGAAGACGACGGTGTGCTGATTTTGGAAGAAAACGTAGTGAACCAGGTAACTGAAAAACGCGGCGACTTGCTGGCTTACATTTATAACCAAAACGACAAAGTTTCGCTTAACGTGGGCTACAAACTGGGTTATGACGTTTATTTAAACTCCGCTCAATATCCAGTGGAATTCAACAGGTTAAAAGACTTTATCAACTATTTTACTTATTACTATTACTCTGAATACCTGCCGGGTTATATTAAAGAACAATCAAAAAACCTGAAGGTCTTGAAAAAAGAAAATTCATCTGCCGAAAAATCAATTAAATCTGCGACAAAAGAAAATAAAAAATTAACCAAAGCCATTAACAAGAATAAAAAAGAGCTGATTGATTACGACACAAAGATATCATCTGCCACAGAGCAAGAAGCAAAAACTACCCTGACAACGAAACAAAAGGAAATTAACAAAGAAATAGCTGACAACCAAACTACTATTGACAACAACACGAAGTTAATAGAAGCCAAGCAGGCGCGAATTACCAATTTGAAACCTCAGATTGAAAGCGTTACAGCTAATATCAATACGTCGCAGTTAACCCTGATTGAGGTTCGTTCGAAAGCAAAGACTTTTCATTCGATAGGCAAATAATGTGGGCATTTCATAAAAAGGCACGGCTCCTCTATGCTTGCAAACCAGATGAAAATATTCTGTGATTTCGAATCCTGAAAGGGCGGAGCAATAATGTAATAAAAATGGAATTAGAAAACCTATCCGCACAGCTTAAATCCCTTTCAAAACAAGACTGGCAAAAACTTTTTGATTTAATTCCAGAAATTGAAGCCACCAGGGAGTTTTCTACCGGCGGTGATGCAATTGAAGATGAAAATGACCCTGATGGTTATATTATTACACAGGAAATTGAAGCCCCAATAGTTGTAAGGTTTCGTGTCATTTTAGAAGAACTTGATTTGCTTTTCGGGTTCAACTGGACCGGATGGGATGAGGGTAAAAGAATTTTCAGGAAAAAAGAGTTTGAAAATTTAGATACAATCACTTGCCTAAAACTGATAAATGCACTTATCAGAAGTGACCATTTTAGCCATGGAGCAGCCCTGGCATCGAGGTTTCAGGATGGAACAATTGAAAAAATATTGAAGGAAATAAAAAAGAATGTTGATGATGAAAATACCTGAGGATACTCGTTCGTCTTGATTAGAAATTCTGAAAAGCAAACCCCAAATAACAACCAGTTTTTTTAGTAGTTTTGAAAGTACTTTCTAAAATATCTTACCATGAAATATTTAGCTTTTATTGTAGCCGTTTTGCTAAGTAGTTGTTCGCATAACCAGAACAAAGAGATTAGCTCCATAAACCCTGTCAATTGGCAAAAGCGGGCAGCCAACCATGTTGTTTTCGATTCACTAACTACCGGGAAAAGCTATTTGCCAGTTTATTCGCAAATCTATCAACTAAACGAAAACAGAACCTACGACTTAACAGTTACGGTTAGCCTCCGAAATATTTCATTAAGCGATACGATTTATATCTTAAATGCCGATTACTACAATACTTCGGGCGAAAAAATCAGGAATTATTTCAACACACCCATTTATCTTTTGCCCATGGAAACGGTTGAAATTATCATCGACGAACTGGACAGAGAAGGCGGGACTGGAGATAATTTTGTGTTTGGCTGGGCTGTCAAAAATGAAAAAAACCTGCCCTTTTTTGAAGCTGTCATGATTTCCACAACCGGGCAGCAAGGCTTGTCGTTCACCACGCGTGGAATCAGGATATTTGAATGATTCTTCTATAACCTCAAAGTTTTCAGCTTCGGGGAAATTATCATCAAGAAATTCAGGTATAATTCTTTATCTTTCTCAAAAAATAACTTTTTTAAATAAACCAAATTTTCTTTTAGTTTTGGTAAAAATAAAAACACACCAAAATGAAGAATACGAAACTAAGCACACTACTTTCTATAATCCTGACAATTTTTTCAACTTCACTTTTTTCCCAGGATACCGTTACCGAACTTATGTCGGATAAAACTTTTTCTGGTTTAAAATTGAGAAGTATCGGCCCGGCTTTCACCTCGGGGCGTATTGCCGATATCGTTATACATCCAGAAAACAATAATTTGTGGTACGTGGCAGCAGGTTCGGGCGGCGTGTGGAAAACTGAAAACTTGGGCGTTACCTGGAAACCAATATTCGATAAACAACCTGTTTATTCCATCGGCTGCATCACCATTGACCCCAGCAATCCGCACACCGTTTGGGTTGGGACCGGTGAAAATGTTGGCGGCAGGCATGTTGGTTTTGGTGACGGAATTTACCGCAGCGCTGACGATGGAGAGAATTGGGTAAATATGGGGCTGAAGGAATCGCAGCATATTTCCAAAATAATTGTTCATCCAAAAAATTCAGATATCATATGGGTTGCAGCCCAGGGCCCACTGTGGAACAAAGGAGGCGAACGGGGAATTTTTAAAAGCATTGACGGTGGAAAAACCTGGAAAAAAACTTTGGGCGACGATGCCTGGACAGGTGCAACTGACATTTTGATTGATTCACGAAACCCGGACAGGCTGTACGCTGCCACCTGGCAACATGCCCGCACGGTTGCTGCCTACATGGGTGGCGGCCCGGGAACTGCCATTTACCGCTCTGAAGATGGGGGAGAAACCTGGCTAAAACTGACAGAAGGGCTCCCAAGATCAGATATGGGGAAAATTGGTTTGGCTATTTCGCCCCAGCAACCTGATGTAATTTATGCAGCCATCGAACTGGAGCGCAGGACTGGAGCCGTTTACCGTTCATCAAACCGTGGTGCTTCATGGCAAAAAATGTCGGATGCTGTTTCAAAAGCAACTGGTCCGCATTACTACCAGGAGCTGTATGCCAGCCCCCACCAGTTTGACAGGCTTTACCTGATGGATACTGATATCCAGGTTTCTGAAGATGGTGGCAAAACTTTTACGAGATTGAAATCAGTAAAAAAACATGTTGACAACCATGCTATCGCCTTCCGTTCCGACGAAAAAGATTACTTGCTGGTAGGCAGTGATGGCGGTGTGTATGAAAGCTATGATTTGGCCGAAAACTGGCGTTTTATTTCCAACCTGCCCCTCACACAATACTATAAATTGGCTTTGGATGATGCCAAGCCTTTTTATTTTGTTTACGGGGGAACTCAGGACAACGGAACCCAGCGCGGCCCTGCCCAAACCGACAATAAACAGGGAATTTCAAACGAAGACTGGAAAACAGTACTTGGCGCCGACGGGCATCAACCCGCAACTGAGCCCGGCAACCCGAATATTATGTACGGCGAATTTCAGGAAGGTTATTTGTGGCGTGTTGACCTGAAAACAGGCGAAAAAGTGTTTATTCAACCGCAGCCGGGAGAAGGGGAAAATTATGAGCGTTATAACTGGGATTCGCCTATTTTGGTCAGC
>DATCTB010000094.1:0-5499 GCA_036568185.1 Bacteroidales bacterium
GAAAAGTTGGTCATCTTTTCGGCACCATCGGGTTCAGGGAAAACAACACTTGCCAAATATTTATTGGCTGAAATGCCTCAGCTTGCTTTCTCAGTTTCGGCAGCAAGCCGCAATATGAGGACAGGAGAAATTGATGGGAAAGACTATTATTTTCTTTCAATTGAAGATTTTAAAAAGAAAATAGCAAACAATGAATTTGTTGAGTACGAAGAAGTTTATCCCAATCATTTTTACGGAACACTTTTTTCAGAAATTGAAAGAATTTGGGCCGAAGGAAAAGCCGTGCTTTTCGATGTTGATGTGGTCGGAGGAGCCAACTTGAAAAAGATTTTTGGAAAAAAAGCACTGGCTGTTTTTGTGCGCCCACCTTCGCTCAACATTCTGAAGGAACGCCTTCAAAACCGAGCTACCGATTCGGAGGAAGCCATTAAAACGAGGCTTTCAAAGGCCGAATATGAAATGACTTTTGAAAAAAAGTTCGACATAGTGATAGTCAATGATAATTTGGAAAAAGCAAAAATTGAAACGCTTGAAGTTGTTCAAAATTTTATTGAAAAATAATATATGAAATCTGTCATTCTCCCTGCTTATAATAAAAATATACTGCGTGCTTTGCTCAGCCTGCAAGTTTCTGAAAAGGAAATTCCACAGCCCGCTGATGGTGAAGTTCTTGTTAAAATGCATGCAGCTTCGTGCAACCCTTCGGATATTGCTTTTATCCAGGGCGGATACAATATTGTCAAGACTTTACCAGCGGTTCCCGGTTTTGAAGGATCGGGGCATGTAATTGAAGCAGGAAAGAATGCAAAAGAATTTATTGGTAAAAACATTTCCTGCTTTGTCCAGGAAGATGCTGACGGTACATGGTGTGAGTTTTTCGTTACAAAAAAAGAAAATGTAATCGTGCTTGAAGATGCGATGGATTTGGATCAGGCAGCTTGTTTTATGGTCAATCCGTTTACTGCTTTCGGTTTGATTGAAATCGCTGAAAAAAATAAGAGCAGGGCCATCATTCAAAATGCTTCAGGAGGCCAGGTGGCACAATTTGTAAGAAAATTGGCTGCTGAAAAAAACATTGCAGTAATTGATATCGTCAGGAAAAAAGAAACCGCAGAGTTGCTAAAAGCGCAAGGATGCAGGCATGTTTTATACGAAAATTCTGAAGATTTTGAAAAAGACCTATTTGAAATTTCTTCAAAACTAAAACCATCTACCGCCTTTGATGCAGTTGGTGGCGAACTTTCGGGAAAAATATTTAATGTAATGAAAGGGCCTGCCGCGATGGTGGTTTACGGCTCTCTTTCCGGGAAAAAACTGGCAGAAATCGGTTTTATGGATTTGATTTTTAAAGAAAAAATAATTACAGGTTTTAATTTAATTTCCTGGAAAGAAAAATTGGAACCCGGTGTTTTTGAGTTAATCAGCAAACTATTGCAGGAAAAGTTTATTTCGGGTGAATTTCGTACTCAAATCCAGGAAATTATCAGTTTGGAAAATGTTGTCCAGGGTTTGAAAAAATATATTGGAAATATGAGCGGCGGCAAGGTTTTGCTGAAGCCTTAGAATTAAAAAAATGATTCCAAAAAAAACAGGTCTTTTATTTGGTTCTTTCAACCCCATCCACAATGGGCACCTGATTCTCGCATCGTACATGGCGGCTTTTACCGATTTGGACGAAGTTTGGTTTGTTATTTCTCCGCAAAATCCGCTCAAGGAAAAAATCAGCTTGCTCGCTGACTACCACAGGTTAGCCCTGGTTAGGCTGGCAATTGAAGACCATCCCAAAATGAAGGCTGAGGATATCGAATTTAAAATGCCAAAACCTTCCTACACTATTGACACGCTTACCTGGCTGAATGAAAAATATCCAGACAGATCGTTAATTGTTATTTCCGGAACTGATATTTTTCATTCATTTCATAAATGGAAAAATTACAAGCAACTGCTTGATCAATATTGCATGTACGTTTATCCACGCCCGGGATACAGTTTGGGGGAATATGCCGGCCATCCGCACATTAGTTTGTTTGATGCACCGAACCTGGAAATTTCTTCAAGTTTTATCAGGAAAGGCATCAAACAAAAGAAAAATATGCAATTCTGGATGCCGGAGAAAGTGTACGATTATATATTGGAAATGCATTTTTACGAAAAATAATTTCTCAATCAGAATTCATCTTCGTCCTTTAATACTTGTTGGTTATACTCATTTTCAGAACTCTCACAATCAAACAAAAAAGGTAAGCTTTTCAACGGTTTCGAAAAATCTCCCTGGCTGATTTTAAGGTTTGGGTCGTTATAAACTTTTCGCATATATAATGCCCAAATTGGGAGAGCCATATTGGCTCCCTGGCCCAGGGTAATTGACCTGAAGTGGACACTTCTGTCCTCAGCACCAACCCAAACGCCCGTTGTCAAATCGGGTGTAATTCCCATAAACCAGCCATCAGACTGATTTTGGGTGGTTCCAGTTTTCCCGGCAATCGGGTTATCAAATTTGTACTTATACCTAAGCCGGATTCCGGTTCCGGTCTGCACAACTCCTTTCATCAATTCAATCATTTTATAGGCAGTAATTTCATCGATGGCTTCGGTTTTTTCAGCAACGAACCTTTCCAGCACATTGCCATTTTTATCTTCAATTTTGGTAATAAAAATCGGTTTTACATACACTCCCTTATCGGCAAAAGTATTCATAGCCCCCACCATTTCGTAAAGCGAAATATCAGGTGTACCCAGCGCAATAGCAGGAACGGCGGGCATATCAGAAGTTATACCCATACTTCTGGCCATTTTGATAACTGATTCTGGCGAAAATCTTCCAATCAGGTAGGCTGAAATCCAGTTGTTGGAATTTGCCAGGGCCCATTTCAAAGTAACTTCTTCACCAATTCTTTCATCAGATGAATTTTTTGGCGCCCAGTAAGTACCATCATCCAATTCAACACTATACTGAATATTTGGAATTTTATAACAAGGTGAATATTCGCCTTCCTGCATAGCAAGCGCATAAAGGAAAGGTTTGAAGGTAGAGCCAACCTGCCTTTTTCCCTGTGTAACATGGTCGTACTGAAAAAATCGTTGATCGATTCCTCCTACATAAGCTTTCACATAACCGGTGCTTGATTCCATTGACATAAGTCCTGCCTGAAGGAAATATTTGTAATACAAAATTGAATCGTAGGGAGTCATTATTGTGTCGATTGGTCCATCCCAACTGAATAGTACCATTTCGGTAGGTTTTTCAAACAGCATCATGATAGAATCCTGGCGCATTCCCGATTTTTTTGCCAGGCGGTAACGCTCGCTTCTTTTTGCAGCTTGCAGCATCAGTGCATTTACTTCGGCTTCGGGGTTTCCATCTTCGAATGAAAAGGGGGCAAAGGGTCTTCCTTTCCAATGTTTGAAAAAAGATGGTTGCAAATCTTTTGCCAGGTGTTCGGTAACAGCTTCTTCGGCATAGCGTTGCATTCGGGAGTCAATAGTTGTATAAATTTTCAATCCATCGCGGTACAAATCATAAGGTGTACCGTCGGCCTTGAAGTGGTTTGCACACCATTTTTTCATTTCATTCCGAAGGTATTCCCTGAAATAGGTTGCCGTACCTGAGTTGTGGTCGCCAGCGCCGTATTTTGAAACCCCAAGCGGTAATTGGATTACAGAATCAAATTCACTTTGTGAAATAAAATTATACTTTAACATTTGGCTCAAAACCAGATTACGTCTTTCAGTTGCAGCCTGAGGCCTAGAGAAAGGACTGTAACGCGAAGGTGCGTTTACAACACCTGCCATCAGCGCTGACTCTTGTATATTCAACGAATCAGGCGTTTTATCAAAGTATGTTGCCGCAGCCGATTTTATTCCGTAAGAATTATGACCAAAAAAAACCGTATTCAGGTACATGGCAACTATTTCTTCTTTAGAATAATAGCGCTCCAACTTCACGGCAGTAACCCATTCCTGGAATTTTCTAATGACCAATTGCAATTTGTTGAGTTCGCCGCGGGGAAACAAATTTTTAGCTAATTGTTGCGTAATCGTACTGCCGCCGCCCTTGTTGCTTCCGGTAGCAACGCCAACAAACACGCGCAACAAAGCCTTCTCATCAATACCTGAATGCTCCTCAAATCGAATATCTTCAATAGCCAGCAAAGCGTTTATCATATCGGGTGAAATATCGCGGTAGCTAACATTGGAGCGGTTTTCAATAAAATAGGTTCCCAATACCACATCATCAGATGAAATAACTTCGGAAGCGAGATAGCTGTCAGGATTTTCCAATTCCTCGAAAGTCGGCATTTTGCCAAACCAGCCCCAGGCCACGCCAGCAAAGAATAATGCGCCCAGCATCATTAAGGAAATAATAAAAATCCAAAACCTGACCAGATAGTTTGAAAAGAAATTTTTTCCTGCCACTTTTTTATTAATTGATTTGAATATTAATATTTGCTTTTTTCAATCCTTAAACCCACGTTGCTTATTCCTTCCAGCGTATCAACGCGCATGGCCTGCTGGATAAGGAACTGATATTCTCCGGACAAAGGAAAACGTAAATTTTGTTTCAATAATATAGTGTTTTCCTTAAGGCTTCCCCATCCCTTTCCAAGCCACTTTCCGGTTTTATCTGCCAGCATTATCTCAATGGTATCACGGCTCAAGTTGTTGTTCGGAAAACGGGTGAGCAGAAAAATATACAAGTTACTATAGCGGTAATCTTTTGTATTTCTAACAGTAAGATAAAAATCGTAAGAGGTGAGGCTGTCGTTTATTTCTACTGAAAAGCGGGCCGACTCGCCTTTATGCCACTTCGCATTCTCAATAGCAACCTGCTCATCAAAGATGGTTGGCTGGCTGCACGAGCTAAACAATGCCACGAGAAGTACTATTACAATGATTGGTTTTACCGGAATACCTGACATTTTCGGTCTTTTATTACTAATGCAAAAAAATGATTCTTATTGTTTTGAAAATGATATTTTTAAATATACTTCGACAAATCTTGCTCTATGCTGGCTTCATAATTGTCTTTTTGCTCTTTCTGCAATGCAAAACCTTCCAACTCTTTTGGCCACTTTCCTTTGCTGTTCAATGAAAGAATGTCTTTTACAGAATCAACCGGAATGGCCATCATGTTGTTTGAATCGTCGGCATAGGCGTACCACATAATTTTTTTGAAAACGTCGGTTTTCTGGTGAAAAGCCTCTCCTTTCTTTGTTTTCAAACTTAAACCATTGTCAGGGAAACTTTTTAGTGCATCGGCATAAGCATCCACTTCATAATTGAGGCAGCACTTGAGTTTTCCACATTGCCCGGCAAGTTTTTGTGGGTTTAATGAAAGTTGCTGAATTCGGGCAGAATTGGTTGAAACGCTTTGAAAACCACTCATCCACGATGAGCAGCAAAGTTCGCGGCCGCATGAGCCTATTCCACCTACTTTTGCCGACTCCTGCCTTACGCCAATCTGCCGCATTTCAATCCTTACGTGGAAAGCATCGGCCA
>DATCTB010000095.1:0-3644 GCA_036568185.1 Bacteroidales bacterium
ACCTGATTCGAGGCTAACTCTCACATTTGCAGCCCGGTTTGGTGCTGTCCAGCGGAATCGGGTTCCTGTGTTTTGCAATACAGGTGTGCCTCCCGAGGCTTCCCACTTTCCGGTTTTGCTTCCAGTAAAATTAACCACTTCACCTACGCCAATATCGTTGCGCGAATTACTACTTCCATCTGGAGCAGTCCGTACAGTCTGATGTTGGATAGAAGGGGCATTTAACCACCAGTCAACTGCTTCGTAAATTGATCTTGCTAACCTTCTTGCCAATCTTACCAGGAAATTCCAGGCTGCAACTATGGCCCTTCCAATGCGGCGGGCGGTATGAACAATCCAATTCCAAGCAGCGGCGATATGCCTTCCGATTCTATGGGCTATACTTAATATTAAATTCCATGAACTAATAAGAGCCCTGCCAATTATTGAGGCAATTCTACTTAACAAATTATAAATTGCAAGTATTGACATTCTTGCTGCTGCAGCAACACTGCGAATCCAATTCCATGCTCTAATGATCAACCCAATACCAATGCTTACGGCCAAATTTATTAAAAATGCGAGTGCCTGTTCAAATCCCATCCTGAGAGCAGATACAACATTTCGGATAAAAGTCCAGGCGTTGAGAATGCTTCTTTGAACCAGAGCAGACAGCCTTCTAAGCCAATTCCAGGCAGCTACGACAGCATTCAGTCCAATAATTATGGCTGTGCTGACAAGCCATTCAAATGCTTGCCTGATACCTCTTCTTAATTCTGCAGCCATGCTTCTCACCCAATCCCATGCGGCAATAATTCCATATCCAACTCTTTGGGCCATAACCTGTAACCAGCTCCAGGCAGCTCTGATTCCCATTCCTATTGTTCCGGCAATATTTCGAATCCATTCCCAGGCTGAAGTGCCCGGACGGCCAATCATTCTCGCCAGGTTTCTCAGCCATTCCCACGCTGAACGAACGCCCGTACCAATTGAACGGGCAATATTCACTATCCATTGAACCCCGTTTCTGATTCCCATTCCCACCTGGCTGGCGAAATTTCTTACCCAATCCCACGCCGCTCGTACGCCCAATTGCAGGATGGCAGCAGTTTGCCGAATCCATTCCCACGCACCGCTTATTCCTCTACCTACAAAATTTCTTATCGTATTTATCCAACTTGCCGCTGCTGTAATTCCGGTTCCGATAGTTTGGCTGACATTAGAAATGATGTCGGAAGCCGCTCCAGCAATGTCGCCAAGAATTCCTCTCTGAACTACAATAGTTCCGTTTGAGCCCAGCGTATTTGATATGTTTTTCCTTCTTATTGACGCCCCTTGCTGAACAGTATGTGTCAATTCATGTGCCAGCAAGTGCTTACCGGAATTGCTGTCGGGATTGTATTTCCCTTTATTGAAGAAAATGTTATTTCCGGTAGTAAAAGCTTGAGCGTTCAATTGACTACTAAGCTTGGCGGCAGTGTCATTGTTATGAACGCGGACTTTCGTGAAATCGGCACCAATGCGGGTTTCCATAAAATTTCTTGTTGAATCAGGTAAGGGACTGCCACCGCCTTTTTGTGTATTTATTTCGTTTTCAATT
Source organism: Bacteroidales bacterium (assembly GCA_036568185.1). Classification (GTDB taxonomy): domain Bacteria; phylum Bacteroidota; class Bacteroidia; order Bacteroidales; family F082; genus DATCTB01. Next base: position 1,580 of record DATCTB010000095.1, read on the forward strand.
GATTTGTTGTTAGTTTCAGAAGATGTTTTGCCTGATTCAGCCTGTCTTCTTTGAATAAAACCTTTTTCTTTTTCCTTATCTTCTTTCCATACATTTCCATTTTGCAATTCTTCTTTTTCAGTTTGTTTTTGTAAAAAAGATTTGGCCTGAACAGGTTCCTCTTCTTCTTCCGGCTGCCTTTGAATGAATTGCTTTAATTGTAATTCCTCTTCTTCATCTTCTTTTTGAAATTGAAGTAAAGGTTTGTTTTGTAATATTTCTTCCCCTTCTCTTGCAAGCACTCCCAATGAAGCCTGCACAGGTTCTTCTTCCTTATCTTTTTGTCTTTGAATCTGAAGTCTTGGCTGAACCATTTCCTCTTCTTCCTCTGCTTGTCGCTGAATTTGCAGTTTGGGTTGCGCCTCTTCCTCTTCCTGTCGCTGAATTTGCAGTTTGGGTTGCGCCTCTTCCTCTTCTTGTCGCTGGATTTGGTTTTCCGGCATCAACATCACGCGGTTTGCAGTCTGTTCCGCTTCCTGTTCATATTTATCATTAGGCTGTCCAACCTTCAATTTTGTTTGTAAAACGCCCGGAGACAAATTGTTGGCAACCGATTTGCTTTTTCGCGAACTGTCGATATGTAGGTTTGTTTTCATATTAATATCTTTTAGAAATTAATTAAAACGTTTTCCCTTCTTTTCTGTATTCTCTGATTATACCTTCTTGTAAATCATGCTGATGTATGATTCCATCGCCATTTTTTACGGCCATTAAAGCAGCATACCTGATGATGTTCATGATGGAACCACCGGCCATTTCATATTTGTTTGAAATTTGGTTCAGGTCTATTTCAGGGCTAAGTTTTGCTGATGTTGGAATTGCGTTTTTCCAAAGTTGAAGTCTTTGCTCAGTTTTGGGCATTGGAAAATGAATAATGGATTGGAAACGCCTTGCAAATGCATCATCCAGGTTGCTCTTGAAGTTTGTTGCCAAAATGACTAAACCGTCATAATCTTCCACTTTTTGAAGTAAATACGAAACTTCCTGGTTGGCAAAACGGTCGTGAGAGTCTTTCACTTCAGTCCTTTTGCCAAACAAAGCGTCGGCTTCATCAAAAAAAAGAATCCATCCTTTGTTTTCAGCTTTGTCAAAAATTTTAGCCAGGTTCTTTTCCGTTTCGCCAATGTATTTTGAAATTACCATTGAGAGGTCAACCTTATACACTTCGCGTCCGGTCATTTTTCCTATCATTCCGGCAGTCAAGGTTTTCCCGGTTCCCGATGGGCCATGAAACAAGCATCTGTAGCCCGGCATTATGCGTTTGTTCATGCCCCAATCGTTCAGCAAAGTAGGGCCATGCTCAAGCCAGGAAAGAATTTCCATTATCTGTTTTTTAGTGTGCTCTTCCAATATTACATCTTCCCAATCCAGTTTTGTATCAACCGGTTTTGCTGGAAATGTCAGTGAAAATTTGGGGCGCCTAACTTTTCCGCTTGTAAAATAGTCTACGTATTCGTCCGACAACTGCAACACACCACTCAGGAATGGTTCGCTGTCATTGTTTTGCTGTAATTGTAAAATTTTATGTTTGTAAAAAAAATGTTCTCTGTCAAAAATCTGGCTGAAGCTTATGCGCTGCTCAATATTATTTCCCGCAAGAATGAACATTGCAGTTTCGCCGGTTGGCAAAAAACCGCTGTGGTATTCACCTTTTACACCACCAAATTCAGTATAGCCCCTGTTGAAAGTTTCATTTTTAGTAAAAAAAATATCCAATAAATTAGGCTGAACATGAGGAACCATACTTAAAATAAGGATAAGCCTTTCGGCAGGATTCAGCTTGTAATGTTCAATAAATTCAGCATATAAAGAAGTTGTTTTTCCAAAAGCGGGTGCTGGAATTTGCGAAATGTTAAAATCCTGTTTTGAAGAATTAAAATAATTCCTGAACCTGGCATCAAGAATTTTAGAAAACCAGGAAAAGTCGAGCTGCAAATGAGCAGCATTGGGGAATGTTTTATTCTTTACCATACGGTTTCAATTTTTTGTTTCATCCAGCTTAGTTTAACCTGTTCATACTGCCACG
>DATCTB010000096.1:0-7743 GCA_036568185.1 Bacteroidales bacterium
AGGGGAGGTACAGGGAACATATTGTCTTTAATAATATGCAGTTTGTCAACAAAATTGAGCACCTTGGTTTGTGCTCCACCACTGCAATGGATGATGCCGTGAATTTGGCTTTTATATTTTTCAAAAATCTTTTTCAAAACAGGGGCATAGGTACGGGTGGGTGATAAAACCAAATTTCCTGCGTCAACACCTTCAACTTCAGTAGGTTCAGTCAATTTCATTTTTCCTGAATAAACCAAATTTTCCGGAATTTGCGGGTCAAAGCTTTCAGGATATTTTTTTGCTAAATTTTTATTAAAAACATCATGTCTTGCAGAAGTAAGGCCATTGCTGCCCATGCCGCCATTGTATTGGTCTTCGTAAGTTGCTTTGCCAAAAGAAGATAAACCGACTATTACATCTCCTGCCCGTATATTGTTTTCAATGATTTCATTTCGCCTAACCCTTGCCGTTACTGTCGAATCAACAATTATTGTTCTGACAAGGTCGCCAACATCAGCTGTTTCGCCTCCGGTAAGAATAATATTGATTCCTTCAGAACGCATTTTTTCCAAAAATTCTTCAGTCCCTTTTATTATTTCAGAGATAACCTCACCCGGAACCAGGTTTTTATTCCGACCTATAGTCGATGAAATCAGGATGTTGTCAGTTACTCCCACGCAAAGCAAATCATCGGTATTCATCACGATGGCGTCTTGCGCAATCCCACGCCAAACAGACAAATCGCCGGTTTCTTTCCAATACATATACGCTAATGATGATTTTGTGCCTGCGCCGTCGGCGTGCATGATATTGCAGAATTTATTATCTCCACCTAAAATATCAGGAATGACTTTGCAAAAAGCGTTGGGAAACAATCCTTTGTCGAGGTTTTTAATTGCTTCGTGAACATCTTCCTTGGCTGCTGAAACGCCCCTCTGACTATATCGTGATGCTTGGTTCATGGGCTTTTCTAAAAACTATTCTATTCTAAGTAATTTAGTTTTTGAATTAAAAGAAAAATTACCAAATTTTTTCAGTAATTCCTCACCAAAAACTAAATTGTAACGCAGTTTATAATTCACTACTAATTGAATACCGTAAACTGTTTTGTTGGCAATCGTTATCTCTTTTATGTTAATCACAGCTTTATCAGCAATGGTGTTGTTGGCAAGAACCTTCTCTGGGTCACCTTCAAAATCTTCTTTGCTTATTGCACCCCATTTGAGCAAATCAATAGCTTTTTGTAAAGAAATTTCAGGTAAAGCGGTTTTGTCGTAGGCAAACTCTTCGTTATAACCATTGATGATACAGCTGGAAATAATCTGTCCTGAATTGGCCTCTTCTTTAAACCTGACCGAATTGTCGTCGGGGTTAAGCATGATATTCACGTCGGTCATATCGAGATTAGTCGATGCAGGCACATAATCCTTACGCAACACCCTGAATTCAGTGCGGCGGTTCAATTGGTGAGCAGCTTCTTTCTCACTGTTAGTAGGTAATGAGTTTATATAATCATCATCGAGAACAGTTCCTTCTTTAAACAAATAGCCCTCCCTGACCACATCTTTTTTCAGTTTTAGCGGTACATGCTCGCCGTAACCTTTCGCTACAAGCCTGTTGGGGTCGATACCACGAATAATCAAATAATCAACCACCGATTGTGCACGGCGCTGCGAAAGGATGTCGTTTCTTTCTTCCGAGTCGCGTGTATCAGTATGTGCTGCCAATTCAATCACCAGGTTAGGGTTTTCGCGCAAAGTTTGGATAAGCCCCTGCAATGAATCCTGGTACTGAGGTTTGAGGTCCCATTTGGCAAGGTCGTATAGAATTTCAGGCAGAACAACTGGTTCAGCCGGTATTGGCTGTAAGATAAAATTACTTTCAAAATCTTTGCTGAATTCTACGCCAACCGTAGTAAGTGTGCCAGTTGTATTGAAATAGTTTTCTTTTGCCACCAGTATTTCAAATGTTGAATTGGGCTCTACCTGATTTTTCCCAAATGAATAAAAGCCTTGATCATTTGTCAATGTGCTAACTGATATTCCGCTGGAACCAACCAACTTAACTGTAGCATTTTCAACAAACATCAAAGTACGTTCGTCTTTTACAGTACCCGAAATTGTGAATTCCAGGGGTGGTTCAATGAAATAATAAATGTCTTCACCTCCACGCGAACCCTTTCTGTTTGAACTTAAGTAACCAAATTCTTCATCAGGGTTAAAAACTATTCCGAAATCGTCAGCACTTGAATTGATGGGGTACTTCAGGTTTTGAGGGGGTCCCCAATTTCCTGCAGTATCAATTGTAGAAACAAAAATGTCCAATCCACCCATACCTCCATGTCCATCAGAGGCAAAATACAAAGTTGTATCATTTCTCAAAAATGGAAACATTTCGTCGCCAGGCGTATTGATAACCGGGCCCAGGTTGAAAGGCCGCTGGAAGCCTTCTGATTTTGAATCGCGCATGGCTATCCAAATATCTTTTCCACCCATGCCGCCTTTGCGATCAGCAGAAAAATAAATGAGTAGTTCGTTTTCGCTGACGGTTGGTTGGCCGATGGTTGAAAGGGTGTCAATTCCTTTAATATCAACCATTTTGGTTTCACCCCAGTTTCGTCCGGTTCGTCTTGAAACATAAATCTGGCAACCCGATTCAACTTGCGGTGTGTTGAGGCAGCGTGTAAAATAAATCGTATTGAAATCACTGTTCAAGGTGGCCGAACCTTCGTTGGCCTTGGTATTTATTGTTTCTGTTTTATCCAATAAAACCGGGGCACTCCATTCATCTTTCCGGTCCAGTTTCGCCGTCCATAAATCGCTGAAATTCTGGGCAGTCCACTTGTCAGTGTCTTTTCCTTGCGAACCTTCACGGGTAGATGTAAACACAATTTCGTTATAATTATCACTTAAAAAAGCAGGAGCGAAGTCGGCTTCACGCGAGTTGATTTTTTTCACGTTAGTAACTTCATATTTCGATGGATTCTCAATCCATTCCTGTATCAAAGCTGTGGTTTCAACACCGGCTTTTCCTCGAGGGTCGGCAGGCGCCCGTTCGGCGTAGGCCTGGTATTGCTCTATTGCTTCTTCGTATTTTTCATTAATTTTTAATGCATCGGCATAGCGCAGCAAAATCTCCGGGTTTCTTTTTTGCCAATCATTTAATACAAGTCTTTTGTAAGACATTTCGGCTCTTTTGTAATTCCCTGTCAAGCGATAGCACTCGGCCATTTGGTAAGTAATCCTGTTTTTTTCTTCTTTGTCTTTTTTAACTTTATTGTAAGCTTTTTTATATTTATCCAAAGCCACAGAATATTGTTGTTTGGAAAAAGCCTCGTCAGCAGATTTTGAAGGGCTCTTTTTCTGTGAAATTCCAATAAAAGGGATAAACAGAATGATAAACAGGATGAAATATTGTTGAAACAAATTGTTCATTATTAGAAATTGAAAAATAGGTTGTGCTTCATTAACGAAACTAAGATAAAATTATTGGGTATCAGCTTTATTTTCAGGTTTATGTATTTCCTCTTTATTTTCTGGCTGTGTATTCTCCTGAGTTGAAACTGCTTCGCGCTTTTCAGTTTTTTCGGGAGCCAGGTCAGCTTTAATTTGAGCGTTATATTTTTCCAGCTTTTTTTCTCGCTCCTGCCTGTCAGCTTCTATGTTGATTTCTTTTTTAATATCGTCGGTGGCGTGCTTTATTTCATTGATAAACTTCCCCATGCTTCTGGCCAAACCTGGTATTTTATCAGGGCCAAAAATAAGAAATATAGCCAATATTATCAGCATTATTTCTCCAGAGCCAAAATCAAAAAATAGTAAAACCATTTCTATTATTTAAAAAGCAAAAATAGCAAAATAAAATGGCAATAAAGTCTCACAAATAATAGGCAAGTGCGAAATTCAATCAAAGCTTTCTTTTTGCCAAAAATAATGCCAAAAAAAAGCCCTGCGTAAACAGGGCTTTGTAAATTCTGATAAGTTCTATGCTTTTCCTTTCTTTTTCTTTGCTGGTGCTTTGGCAGCTTTTTCTTCTATAGCTTTCAGTTGCTTATCACCACTCATCATGTCATAAGCGATAGGTGTAGCAACAAATAGCGAAGAATAAGTTCCAATCACAATACCAATGAGGAGTGCGAAAACAAATCCGCGGATAACTTCACCGCCAAAAACAAAGATGATGAGCAAAACCACAAAGGTTGTACCTGCTGTATTCAAGGTACGTCCCAAGGTGCGGTTCAAGGAATTATTCATATTATCCCTTAAAGAATGTTTCGGGAATAAACCAACATTTTCACGAATACGGTCGAAGATAATTACGGTGTCGTTAATTGAATACCCGATAATTGTCAAAATAGCCGCAATGAATGCCTGGTCAACTTCCATGTTGAAAGGCAGAATGCCATAAAACAAGGAGAACATACCAATAACAATAATTGAGTCATGGAAAAGCGCAATAACGCCGGAAACCCCATATTGCCATTTTTTAAACCTGACGGCAATATAAATAAAGATGATAATCAAAGCGAACAATACAGCAAAATATGCTTTTGTACGAATATCGTAGGCTATTGAAGGGCCGATTTTTTGTGAACTGAGAATACCTAAAAGTTTGGCATCACCCTCAGTATCGGATGAGAAGTCTTCGCGAGAAAGCTTAACATTATAAAAATCAGATAGCCCGCTGTATAATTTAGTTTGAATTATAGAATCAACCGCAGGTGATTCATCATCAATCATGAATTTCGTTGTAACCTTTATCTGAGAACTTGCGCCGAAAGATTTTACTTCAGGGCTCTGGTTGTCAAATACGAGAGTTAAAGCCTGCCTTGCTTCTTCCGTGTTAATATCCTTATCAAAACGGATTACATAAGTTCTTCCTCCTGTAAAATCAATTCCAAAGTTTAATCCTTTCAGCCCAATTGAACCAATCGAAACAATTAATAAAATTGCGGAGAAGATATAGGCTTTCCTACGAAGTCCGATAAAATCAATGTTGGAATTAGCCAAAACATTCGCGGTAGCTTTGATTGAGAAAGAAATGGTCTTGTTCTTTTCCAGCATCCAGGTGAAAACGATCCTGGAAATGAAGATAGCTGTGAACAATGAAGATAAGATACCAATAATCAATGTAGTTGCAAAACCTTGTACCGGGCCTGTTCCAAATACATAAAGAACAATACCGGTAAGCAATGTAGTTACGTTACCGTCAATAATAGCGGAATAGGCATTTTGGTAACCGTCGGTTATTGCGAGCCTGTAGCCTTTGCCTGCTCGAATTTCTTCCTTAATACGTTCATAAATAATAACGTTAGCATCAACCGCCATACCTAAAGTAAGCACGATACCGGCCATACCGGGCATTGTAAGTACTGCGCCCAGAGAAGCAAGAATTCCAAACAAGAAGAATACGTTAATAATCAATGCTAGTCCGGCAACGAGTCCAGCCCTGTTGTAATAGACAACCATGTAGGCCAACACCATAATAAAAGCAAGTATGAAGGAATTCATACCGCTGGTTACCGCTTCACGTCCCAATGAAGGTCCTACAACGGCTTCCTCAACAATGCGGGCAGGAGCTGGCAATTTACCGGCTTTCAGAATATTGGCAAGGTCCTGGCCTTCTTCAACGGTCATTCCTCCACCTGAAATGCTTGAACGTCCGTTTGGAATTTCGTCATTTACATTTGGATATGAATAAACAAAGTTGTCAAGAACAATAGCAATTTGTTTTCCAACATTCTCGCCTGTAAGTCTTTTCCAAACTTTGGCACCTTCTGAATTCATTTGAAGGTCAACAGCCACACCACCATTTTGGTCGTAATCCTGGCGTGAATCCACAATCACATCGCCACCTAAGGCAGCGCTTCCATCTCGGGCACTTGCTTTCAGGGCAACCAATTCGAGGAAGTCAGGCGCATTGGCGGATGGTTTAACAGTCCAAACAAGTTTCAGGTCACGTGGAAAAATATCCTTAACCTCACGCAGCATTTTGTTGATACGTGCTGTGTCTTTAATTGCAGCCATACCAACCCTTGCATTTTGAGCTGGGAATGATCGGCCTTGTTCGTCCTGAACGTAAGACGGCATCAGGTAGGCATAAAGTGGAAACTTTTTAGCGTATTCCTGAAAATTCAAGTCCTGATTTTGTGAAGCTGTGTCGCCAACAATCTGTTCAATAAGGGAAGTTGTAGTTGTATCACCATCTTCAACGGTTTCCTCCTGAACTACTACGGTTTCATCTTCAACAATTGTTTCATTATTAATTTCACCTTCATCGCCGGCAGTAATATTTGTTCCTGTCTCAGCTTCTTCGGTGGCTAATTTCTTTTGTAAAGCAGTATTGGCTTCATCAAAATACTGGTAAACATCAGCAAAGGTGTAGGTTTCCCAGAATTCAAGTTTGGCAGTTCCCTGTAGCAGTTTCCTCACACGGTCCGGGTCTTTAATACCAGGTAGTTCAATAAGGATGCGGCCACTGGTAGCCATTTTCTGAATGTTTGGTTGGGCTACTCCGAAACGGTCGATACGTGTACGGAGAATTTGAAAAGAACGGTCAATAGCACCTTCCGATTCAGCGCGGATAACTTCCAAAACTTCGGCGTTGGTTGAATTGGTGCTTATGCCTTTGTCTTTAAATTCATAAAGAAAAATCGAAGCCAAACGTGCGTTTGGGTCAACTTCTTCAAAAGCTTCGCCAAAAAGTGTTACAAAATCTTTATTACTATTTTTTTGGTTAGCATAAGCTTTGGCCATTGCTTCCTTGAAAACCGGGTTTTCACTTTTCCCCGAAAGGGCATTAATAATATCATAAACAGATACTTCCAAAACGACGTTCATACCGCCTTTAAGGTCGAGCCCAAGGTTCAGTTCACGTTCTTTACATTCCTGGTAAGTATAGTCATCAATCAGGATATCGTAAATAACGATATTATTGATGCTGTCTAAATAATAACTTTCACGGGCGCGGGAAATCGAATCAAACAGATATCCTTCCATAACCGCATCTCCCTTTGCAAGTTCTTTTGCCTGCTGTTCTGCCTGATAGTTAACAGAATAATCCTTGGCTTTGCTTTCGGCCCTGTTGGTTGCTACCGTAAAACTTAACTGGTACAAACAAACCAAGGCAAAAACTACGGCAAAGAACGTGATTGCTCCTTTGTTTTGCATTTGACTTAATTATAAATGATTTAACTTATTTTTTTGAGGGTGCAAAAATAGAATAATATTTCAGATTTACCAATAATACCCTGAATTTAAAACGGGTTTGTCATCTATTTTTTTTATTGAATACTTTATACTGATTTTATAAGGTTTTGAAGCGTATTTGAAAACAGTTTGTGATTATATTATTTCGTAAAAAAAAAATTACTATTTTTATCCTCAGCATTTACAAATTATAAAAACACACTTTTTGTTCCCAGATTTTTTCATAAGATAAAAGGAGTTTACGCAGATTAACACTGAGAAAAAAAACTTATTTATTCACAAAAAACAACACTATTATGAGTATGATTAAAGAATTTAAGGAATTTGCCATGAGGGGCAATGTAGTTGACATGGCCGTAGGTATTATCATTGGCGGGGCATTCGGGAAAATTGTCTCTTCCGTTGTTAGCGATATTATTATGCCTCCAATTGGCTATTTGCTTGGCGGAGTAAACTTCACTGATTTGAAGTTTGTGATTAGCCAGGCAAGCGTAAATGCTGCCGGTGAAGCTATTCCAGCAGTTTCAATTAATTATGGCAATTTCATCCAGGT
>DATCTB010000097.1:0-3346 GCA_036568185.1 Bacteroidales bacterium
AGAATAATTTCCTCTTTTTGGGCTGATTTTTCTAATTTGTTCCTGGTGCTCTTGCCGGGCAAAAAGATTAATTTTTTCGTTCAGAAGTTCATAAGCACTTTCACGGTCAACAGATTTGTTATAAAACTGGCTGATTTCCGATCGGCGAACTACATCGTCAATTTCTGCATGTGTGAGAATATTCATCCTTGATTTTGGAGCAACCAAATAAGTCGCTGCCAAAGGTGTAGGAATTCCCCTTTCGTTCAGGCAGGTTAGCAAAGCTTCGCCAATGCCCAATTCTGTCAAAATCCTATCAGTGGCATAGAAATCGGAAAGTGGAAAATTTTCTGCAATTTGCTTGATGCTTTTGCGGTCTTTGGCAGTAATGGCCCGCATAGCGTGTTGTATGCGCAGGCCAAGCTGGCTGAGTATATTGTCGGGAATATCGGTTGGCAACTGTGTGCAGAAAAATATTCCCACTCCCTTTGACCTGATCAATTTAATTATTGTTTCAATTTGTTCCAGCAAGGTTTTTGAAGCCTGGCTGAACATCAAATGGGCTTCATCGATAAAAATTGCAAGTTTTGGTTTGTCAGCATCGCCCTGTTCGGGGAAAGTGGCGTAAATTTCCGACAACAAACTGAGCATAAATGTAGAAAACAAGCGGGATTTGTCGAGCATGTCGGTAAGCCGCATAATGGAAATCATTCCGTTTCCGTCTTTGTCTTTTCTAATCAGGTCGTCCACTTTAAAAGATGGTTCGCCAAAAAAGTCTTCAGCTCCCTGCTGTTCAAGCGTTACCAGGCTTCGCTGGATAGCACCGATGGTGGCCGAAGAAACAAGCCCATACTCTTTTTCAAAATCCTTTTTACCTTCCTGGGTTGCAAACTGCAGGATTTTTTTCAAATCTTTCAAATCCAGCAGGGGATAATTGTGGTCGTCGCAATATTTAAAAACCATTGAAATAACTCCCGACTGGGTATCGTTCAGTTCCAGCATTTTTGACAATAAAACTGGGCCAAATTCTGATACTGTTGCCCTTAGTTTGCTTCCTTTCTCGGCTGAAAGTGTTAGCAATTCAACAGGGTAAGCTTTTGGTTGAAAGGGAAGGCCAATTCTTTGGTGCCTGGCGGAAATCCGGCTGTTTTCTTCACCTGCTCTTGCCAACCCGCTCAAGTCGCCTTTCAGGTCCATTAGTAAAACGGGGACGCCATTATCAGAAAGCCCTTCTGCAATTACCTGCAAAGTCTTGGTTTTTCCTGTTCCGGTGGCTCCTGAAATAATTCCATGCCTGTTCAAGGTTGCCAGCGGGATTTTTACGCGTGCTTCACTTATTGGGTTTTGTTCAAAGATGGCAGCGCCGAAATCAAAACTCGGCCCATCAAAAGCATATCCTTCCTGAATTTCTCGTTTAAAATCATCAAGTTTACTCATCTTATGCCAATGTTAATTGTAGTTGAAAGTGGCTAATTTATTAAATTACCATGAATTCAGCCTTGCTGAAATTAGAATTTTCCAAAAAATAAAAGAAGGTAAAATATCAATTGTAAATATTCACTTGCCACTCTCCGGGTTCGCTGATTGTAAATTCAAATACCACGTAATATTTATTAGTGTGAAGTTTGTTGTAAGTGGTATAATTCACTTTTATGGTTACAGGGAATGTGATATAATCGAAACCAAATGAGGTACCCGATTGGGTGTTGACTCCACTGGAAGTACTTGTTCTCAGGCCTTCAATAGTTGTGTTTGCTGAACCGTTTTGCAAAATACTAATCAACACCTTGTTCTGAATGTCGCCATATTTCAAAAACGTGTAGCGGTCAACGCCGGTCATGTAATTCACTTTTGGTTTGGCGGGCACCGGCCCTTTGTATTCGTCTTTCTTCCAAAGCCCGGCAAGCACACTATCTTTTTCCTGGTACTGAAAAGTTAATATTCCCACACCCTCTCGCATGCCATTCAGCCAGTCGCCCTGGTAAACATCGCCGTTCGCCCAGTAATAGGTTCCACTTCCATCAGGCAATCCCTTTGTAAATTGGCCCTCGTAAGTGTCTTTTCCAACAGCTTTTCCTTTGCCATTTGCCAGTCCTTTTTTACATTTTCCTTCATAGGTACCAACGAGTTCAGGAACCAATACTTTACATTCTTCCTGTCCGTAACCTGAAAAATAAAAAATTGAAACAAATGCGAAAAGAAAAATTCCTGATTGCTTTTTCATTTTATTTTCTTTAAAAATTAATTAAAAATCTGCCTTAAAGATAAATAAAAAGAATGCAAAAAGGATTCAGAAAAATGCATTTTATTGAACAGAAATCTATAGTTATTGCCCCTAAATACAGGATAAAACAAAATACAAATTGTCTTATAAAGGCTTGATAACAAAAATGTTAAATAATTGTTAAATAATTGAAAGGAATAAATCAGCTAATTATCTTTGGAATACAATTCACCAAAAAACTACAATTATGCTAAAAAAAATTCTAAAATGGACTTTGATTGTCATTGCAGCCATAGTTATTTTACTGGCTTTTTCGGGCTGGTTCCTGGTAAATAATTCTGAAAAACAATTAGCCAAGGTTTACGAAGTGGAACCTACTCCTATTTTTATACCTGATGATTCTGCTTCCATTGCCCATGGCAGGGTGTGGGCTATGGTACTTTGTGCACATTGCCACGGAACAAACCTGGCTGGCACGCATTTCTTCAATGAACCAACTTTTGGAGTTGTTGACTCGCCCAACCTCACCAGCGGAGAAGGTGGAATTGGTGGCCAATATACTGATATTGACTGGATTCGTGCCATCAAACATGGCGTGAAGAAGAGTGGCCAGGCAGCATTTGTGATGCCTTCTGCCGATTTTAACAAATTAGGTGATGAAGACCTGGGCGAATTAATTGCTTATCTAAAATCCATTCCGCCGGTTGATAACCAGATGCAAACTGTTCCCGATTTGACTAATCTCTCAAAAATATTAATTTCTGTGGGTGCATTTGGAGATGTTTTTCCTGCAGAGGTGATAGATCACCAGGCACCAAGTTTTATTCCACCCCAACAAGGCCCTTCTGCCGAATATGGTTCATATTTGGTTGATGTATTTGGTTGCCGAACCTGCCATGGGCCAAAATTGAATGGCGGAAAAGACCCTGACCCTACTGCACCTTTCGCTCCGAACTTAACTCCGGGTGGTAATTTGGCGAATTGGAGCAACGAACAATTTACCAATACCATGCGCACCGGTATGACTCCTGAAGGCAAAGCCCTCGACCTGAATTATATGCCCTGGACAGGCCTTGCCAGCATGCCCGACGATGATTTGACGGCTGTTTATCTTTTCCTGAAAAGCCAACCAAATCTTGAAAC
>DATCTB010000098.1:0-5872 GCA_036568185.1 Bacteroidales bacterium
TTTTTTTATTCAATCGGCAGGTTTACTGCACTGGTAAATTCTGTTTTTTGGCATCCTCCATCAAAACATCATAAGCGTAGCCGTAACCAAAATCTTTATTCAAACTGATTTTTCCCTGGAAAATAACTACATCGCCGATCGAGGCAATGTCATCAGTAGTTATGGTCAGGTCGTAGTTTTCGCCATCAATTGTACCATCCTGAATATGAAGCCAGTTTTTTCCCATAATTCCGGTATTAACTTTCGTTACCTGTCCTGTAACAGTAACAACTTGTTCAGCATAATCATTCCTGTTTTTATATAATTCTTCAATGGTAATGCCACCTTCAACAGGAGTTACCGAAATGGTTTCATTTACTCCTGTAACCACTTTTCCGGTGTGCTGCTGTTCGGCCATTTCTTCGGCTGTTGGTATTGGTTGGTCGCTTAAATCGCTCAGAAAATAGATTGATTCAAATGTTTTATTCAACTCTTTGCTTGGAAAATCTTTCATTTCCATAAAACTGTCGTAATAGTAAGTTTTTCCTTCTTCAATTTCAGCTCTGGAAACTGCAGCCCAGTATTGAGCATCTTCTTCCTGGAGCAGGAGATAGGTGTATGATGAAGTTTGAACAACTTCCTTTACAACAACTTCGTGCTGATTAGGGTTTTTAAGCGTGTTTTTTTTTGCGGAACTGTTTGATTCGCAGCTAACAGAAAGTATAGCCAGCGAAATGAAGAGATACAGTAATTTCATCGTCGTAAATTTTATATTTATAATATTCATTTAAATAGGTAAATTTTATGTTTCGGGATGCAAAAGTATTGATAATAACTAAAAGTATGGTAGATTAATTGAGTAAAATGTTTGAAGCAGTCGATTCATTCATTTCAATAATTTGCTTTTGAAAGAATAAATTAAATCAAGTCAGTACATCCATATTTTGTACATTTGTTTTTACGGGCTATTGAATCACCTGATTTTTATGAATAGTAAATTAAAACTCTTCCTTATTTTTCTGTTCCTCGCAACATCCATAATTCAAATTTTTTCGCAGGAAAGAAGGCAAATTGACAGCCTGAAAACTCTGCTTACCCAGGTTCACGAGCCGGCAGATAAAATTGAAGTTTATTCAAATTTAGTTAGGCTTTATAAAAATATAAATACGGATACTGCTACCGAAATGGCAAGACAGGCTCTTCTTTTAGCCGAAAAAACAAACGATGATTTAAATATTGGATTAATTCATGCTGAATTGGCCGACATTGCTATGGTTTTAGACGAAGTTGAGTCTGCAGAGCTCAATTACAAACTGGCAATTGAATATTTGAAAGAACAAAGCGATGCAAATCAAATAATCAGGGTGTATCTTATGTTGGGTAATCGCTATCTGGAAAAGAGCAATTACCCTGAAGCAATGGAATGTTATTTGAACGGAATCCGAACTTCGGAGCAAATGAACGATTCTACCCTTTTGGCTAATTTGTACAACAATCTTGGAATAGTTTATCTGAACATAGACAAGCCAGAACAGGCACTTTCCCTATATTCAAAAGCCCTGAATCTTTTTGAAAAAAAGAAGGACTCGGCCAATATAGCAGGAATTACTACCAATATTGGTTCAATTTATATTCAGCTTAAGGATCCTGAAATTGCCCGGTCATATTACCTGAAAGGACTCGAAATATTTAAAAGCACTAATAACCAAAGCGGACTTGCGCATGCCTACTTTAAGCTTGGTTTGCTCGACGAAATGCAGGAAAAACACCGTGAAGCCCTTGCAAATCTTAGCCAAAGCCTTGAACTACAAAAACAAATCATCGTCAACAGTTCCGGTTCTAAAACTATGTTTTTGGTTGAAACCAATATTCATATTGGCATTACATTCTTAGAACTTGGTGAAATTGCAAAGGCCAAAGAATACCTTATTTCCGGTTACGAAAAAGCTATGCAAACTAAACAATTAAGCTTGATTGCTCTTTCAGCAAAAAATTTAAGCAAACTATACCGGGCAAGCAAAGATTTTGAAAACGCGTTGAATTATTACGAAGTTTACAAACAATTTTCTGATAGTATTTATAATGAAGAAAATATAAGGCAACTTACCCTGATTGAGCTTCAGTACCAATACGACACCAAGCTTCAGGAAGCTGAATTGCAGCGTAAACTTGACGAACAAAAGCACCAAAGGCAAAACCTGATTTACCTGCTGATTTTAGGAAGCCTTCTTTTACTGCTGATAATTGTTATCCTGCTTCTTAAATTAGAAAATAATAAAAAAAGAAAAATAGCCATTGAACGAAAAAGCCTGTCTGAGAAGCTTGAATATACGAGCAAAGAATTAACTACTTATGTGATGTATTTGCTTAGGAAAAACGAATTCATTATGAGTATCAGCGAGAAAATGAAAAAATTAATGATCGAAGCAAAGCCTGAAAACAAAAGGGTAATGAAAGAGCTGATTTCAGAATTACAATCCAATACTGATATGGTTTCGTGGGAAGAATTTGAAGTCAGGTTTCAACAGGTGTACACCGATTTTTATAAAAAACTAACCGACAATTTTCCTGACCTTTCTCCAAATGAACTTCGGTTGTGCGCTTTCTTTAGGCTAAATATGACCACAAAAGAAATAGCCGCAATCACTTATCAATCTTTAAATAGCATCAAAGTTGGCAGGTTCAGGTTACGAAAAAAGTTAGGCCTTTCGAAAGAAGATAACCTGGTTTCCTTCCTTTCAAAATTCTGATTAAATTATTTTCTACCAGAAAATTCTCTGAGAAAAAGAACAGCAGCCAATAGTTTATTAAGCCTGTATGGAGTTAGTAACAATTGAATGTTACAAAATCGATGCAACTTCCTTTTAAACGCGCTAAATAGTTATTATTTTCGTGTCAATTCATAGAAAACATAAAAATTAATTTGAAAAACACTTAATTGTTGAAAATCAGCAATTTGTTTTATGCAAAGAACTGAAACAGTTTTCTAAAAATTTCGTAGAAGAATAATTGCGCGACAATTAATAATTTAATAATTCAAAAGAAGAATGACATGAAAAAAACTATTCTTAGCCTATGTGCATTGCTGGTAATATTTATCGGAAATGTTTATTCGCAGGGTTGGCAACCTGTACCTTCTGGAACCACGTTTATTTTGTACGGAATGAGTATTCCTCCCGGTCAGAACAATATTGCTTATTCGGCTGGTATGCAATACACTTACGACGCTCCCGGTGTAATTGTTAAAACAACTAATAATGGAGCTAGCTGGACACAAATATTACCCGTTTCGGGTGAAATAGATGGCTTGCAAGCTATTTGTTTTCTGGATGAAGACACTGGATTTGCCGGCGGATGGAACAATTATTTTATTAAAACAACGGATGGTGGTACAACCTGGACAGATGTAACTGTAGGCAACAACATTTGGTATTTTACCGATATTAAATTTTGGGATGACAACAATGGTGTTGCTACCGCGAAAATGAATGATGGCGGTGGACAAATTTTTGTAACTGCTGATGGTGGAAATGTTTGGACCTCATCTTCAGGTATTTCTGCTGAACCTTTTAGTGTTGCCTATGCTGATGCGAACACACTTTTTACCGTTTGTTCCGATAACAAAATTTATAAATCAACAGATGGCGGCTCGTCTTGGAGTAGCGTTTATCAGGCTGATGGACTGGTATTTGGCGTTAGCTTTATTGATGCCAATTTTGGCGTTGTTGGTGGCGAAGATGGAGCCGTATATGCAACAACCAATGGAGGGAGTAGTTGGACTGACAATGTTGTAGGAGGTGGTTACCCTAATCTCTGGGCAGCCTATGCTTTCGACGGTGATAGTGCCTATGTAGGTGGAACTGATGAAGTTATTTATAAAACTGTTGACGGCGGTGAGAACTGGACGCTTGCCCATAATGGCCCAAGTTCAAGCACGCTTTATAAAATTGATTTTACCGAAAATGGAACAGGTTTTGCCTGTGGTTCACAAGGTAAAATAATCAGAAAAGATCCTCCACTAGGAGCAGATTTCGAGGCAGACGTTACAGTAATTTGTACCGGTGGAACAGTCCAGTTTACTGACTTATCTACTGCAGCAACATCCTGGTCATGGACATTTGAAGGTGGAACACCTAACTTTTCTACCGATCAGAACCCTAGTGTGGTTTATAATAACGCTGGAGTTTTTGATGTCACCTTAACTGTTTCCGATGGAGTTGAATATTCAACTTTATTAATGCCGGATTATATTTCGGTTTTGGAAACACCGGGACAGGCTAATGCACCTGTCGGCGAAACCATTCTTTGCACAGGAATGTCTTATGAATATACAACTGCTCCCGTAGTTTTTGCACAATCTTATGACTGGACAGTCGCCCCTCCCGCTGCCGGAACCTTTGTTGGTGATGGAAATGAAGTCGTTTTTGAAGCTTCCGAAAGCTGGACAGGTAACTTTGTAATTAAAGTAAAAGCTGTTAATATTTGTGGCGAAGGAGAATGGTCTGAAGGTCTTGCTTGTCAATTGTTTGCTAGTCCTTATGAATTTGAAATAACCGGAGGAGGCGAAATTTGCGAAGGCGATCCAGGTATTGAAATCGGACTCGATGGCTCAGATACCGGTGTCGACTACGAGTTGCTTATAAACTATGAACCTACCGGGAACATAGTTGCCGGAACCGGAGAAGCAATTAATTTTGGTTTGATAAATGAAGAGGGCAACTATTCCGTAGTAGGTTCAAATGGTAACTGTGCTATGGAAATGATTGGTGAAACAACTGTAATTATAAACCAGTTGCCTAATCAACTTTCACAGCCAACTGGAGCCACTGAAGTTTGTAACGATGGCGAAAACGAATACACTACTACTGGCGGCGATGAATCGGATGTAATAACCTGGACATTATCACCAGCAGAAGCCGGATCTCTTGTAAGCGATGGAATGACGGCAACAATCACCTGGAATTATGATTACGTGGGTGAAGCTTTTGTTTCAGCGCAAGCAGAAAATGATTGTGGCCTCGGCCCCGAATCCGACGAATTGGAAATTCTGGTTTTTACTACTCCAGCACCTGTTATATCAGGTTCCAATTTAGTATGTATCAATGAAGAAGCATCTTATTCAACAGCTGAAAATGATGGCAGTTCTTATAATTGGGAAATAATAGGAGGAACAATTGTTACAGGTCAGGGAAGCAATGAAATCAGCGTTCTTTGGAGTAATAACCCCGGACAGGGCTTTGTTATAGTTAATGAATCCGTAGCTGCTGGATGTACCGGAATTGATGCATTTTCAGTTACAAAAGATGATTGTACCGGTATTGAAAATAACCTTGCTGGAAATTCAATTCAGTTGTACCCCAACCCGGCTCAATCAACGCTCAATCTTGAGTTTACAGGAATAAAAGGGGAAACCCTCAGTATATCTATCTATAATGTAAATGGTCAGTTGCTTTTATCAACAGAAGTTGATGCAACCGGCGAGAAACAAACAGAAAGTATACGTGTTGAAAAACTCCCGAAAGGCCTTTACTTATTGAGCATGAAGTCTTCCAAACAAATTGTTTGGACCAAAAGGTTCGATAAATTTTAAGAAATAGAAATATGATTTAGAATTTTCTTGTTGGGAAAAAATTTAAAAAACGGGTGCTATTACTTTGAATAGCACCCGTTTTTTTTATGTCCACACAATAGAAATGGGTTCTATTCTATAAATTGAAAACGGTCTACCAGTTTATTTATAAAGTCGATTAAACAACAGAAAATCAACTGTATGGCCGTTCTTGTACCTTTTTTGTAACCGTGATGTATTACAAAAGTACCTCTTGTTTTTAATAATTGTAATAAAAATGAATGGATATTCGCCCTCCCGGAAAGCCAATCCTAACGGCATGTG
>DATCTB010000099.1:0-7759 GCA_036568185.1 Bacteroidales bacterium
GAACCATAAAGCAATACAATTATCCATTTTCCAAAAAAAACAAAAATCAAAATTAAAGGAAGAACTGACCAAAAAATAAGTTTAGTTGATTTTCGAGCTACGTAAAATAAGTCATCTATTTTCCCTTCATTGAATAGTGCCGAAAATTTTGGCGCCACAACAGTATTAATTGCCAGGAGAACGAATGTAGTTAAAGTTGAAATTCGCAAAGCTATGGCATAATATCCTACATCTTCGGCTGAACGGAACATTCCAACCATTATAGTGGCAAGTTGCCCTATAATTACAAGCATGGATGATGTTAGGAACATTGGAAGTGAAATACCCAATATTGTTTTATAGGTGACGTTTTCCGTAATATCCTGCTCTTCTATTTTTTCTTTAAAAGCTTTATTTATAATAATCAAACCAATTACTGCAATAAAAACAAAAAGGAAAAGCTGAATATACACCGGATTGTAAAAATCGTAGAAAAAATAAGTTAAAATGACCAAAAGCACCAAATTCATTACAGGCATCAAAACCTGGATATAAGCGAAGGCATTAATTTTATTAACCGCCCTTAACCCTTGATTGCTAAATTGCTGTAATGAACGAAACACTAAAAGTAATGAAGCCGCCATGAAGAAATAAGTCAGATCAGGTTCTTTAAAGACTTTTTCTGAAATAAAACCTGAAAAGAATGCCAGGATGATTCCTATTACCAAAGACAATAAAATGACCAGATACCTGGCTTTTTTATAGAGATTAAAAGCAGACAGATATGAATATTTGGCAATTTGTTCTGGTATCAACCTCAAAACAGACGTATCTGTACCAAGTATTGCAGGTAAAGCAATTATTGACAGATATGAGCTGATTAAAGCTACAATTCCAACAACTTCGGCACCATACCACCTGGCAACAATAACGCTGGTAACCAACCCTATTGCTGTAGCGCCAACTTTTGTAACAAATACTAAGAGGCTGCCTTTGAAAATATCGCCAAACAGCCTGTCGTTACTTAGGCTGTTAAATTTTTTTGCGATAAATGATTTCAACTTTTGAATAGCCAATAAATTAATTCAACCTAATGCCAAACTGCCAAATTAATAGCAGTACGGCAACAATCATGTATAAAATAGTGAGGGGAAGTCCGATTCGGAAAAAATCTTTGAAAGTGTACCTGCCAGGTCCGTAAACCATCAGGTTGGTTTGGTAGCCAATTGGGGTGAGGAAGCTGGCAGCACCTGCAAATGCTACCAGTAAAACAAATGGTTTTGGGTTAAGTCCAAAATTAATGGACAAAGTAAGAGCGATGGGAAGTACAATTGCAACAGCAGCTTTGTTTGTGATAATGGAACCCAATAAATTTGTCAATAAAAATATTCCGGTAAAAATACCAACAATCCCCATAGGGGCAAGCATTTCAAAGGTATAGTGCGAAATAACATCTGCAACACCGGTTTTAACCATTGCCGTGCCCAAAGCCAGCGACAGGGCAATTACTATCACCAGGTTAAAGTCAACGCCCTTGGCTATGTCCTTTGGAGAAGCATACCCCAGTAAAACCAAAATGATTATCAGGCTAATGAGCGAGATAAACAAAGACACAAGCCCGGTAGATGCAATAACAATGGCAGCCAGCAATCCGCCTATCATTGCAAGGTTTTTATACCATGGATTGCTTTGTATTTCTTTCACGCTATTTATCAAATACAAGTCTGAACTTTCAGAAGCACTTTTGGCAAAGTCTTCTCCGGTAATTAAAAGAAGAGCATCACCAGCCTTCAGGCGTACTTCACCTATTTTACCAGAGATTCTTTCACCATTTCGGTGAACCGCAATTATGGCGGCATCAAATTTTCTTCTGAAATTGGTTTCCTTCACACTTTTTGAAACCAACGTTGAATTATAAGGAACAACAACTTCCACCACTTCGGTGTGGTCCTTCTTCGAAAACATTCCTATTTGCGCTAGTTGCAATCCTTTTTTTGAAGTTACAAATTCTGAAATGGTGGCGGTATTTCCGGCAAACATCAGTACATCATCGGCCAGGAGTTTTGTCTTTGGTGTAACTGGAGCTATTGAGCCTCCTTCCCTGACAATTTCTACTAAAAATAATCCTTTCAGATTTCTTAAACCGGCCTCTTCAATAGTTTTTCCCTCAACATTCGATTTTTTTATTACCCTAACTTCCGCAATATATTCGCGCGAATTGGTTGAAATTTCTTGAATATTATCTTTTGTGGCCGGAAGAATTTTGTACCCAAAAAGCAACAAATATACTAGGCCGATTACCATCATAGGAAATCCCACCAAAGTGAAATCGAAAATACCAAGTGGCTCAAGACCCGGGATTATTTGCTGATCGATAACAAGGCTGTTTACAACAAGGTTTGTTGATGTACCGATAAGCGTAATACAACCACCAAGAATTGCAGCGTAAGACAGGGGAATAAGCAATTTTGAAATAGAAACCCCATTTTTCTTGCTCCATTCCGAAACGAAAGGCATCATAATGGCAACCAGCGGTGTGTTGTTAACAAACGAAGAAAAACTAGCCACCATCAGGGTCATTCTGCCTAAAAATTGCCTGTATGTTGTAGCCTTATCAAAAGCTCTTCTGAACATTGTGTCCAATGCCCCTGATTTGCGGATAATGTCAGCAATTATTATCAGCATGACAATTACAGCTATCTGCTCGTTGGCAAAGCCTGCAAGAATTTCTTTTGGTGTAAGGATTCCTGCAAACCCCAATGCAATAATTCCTATAGTAAAAGTAAATCCCGAGCCAATTATATTCAGGTAAAGAGACAGAATAATGAAGGCTATTACTATTAAAACTACTATGCCGGGGAGGGTTAGCATAAGAAATTAATGGAACTTAAAACAAAAGACCAAACCTGGAATATCAATTAAGGTATATATGCAATAAAAGTCTGTTTTTCTATTTCAAATTGTTATAATACCACTCACTAACCAATTCGAAGCCTTGTTGGGCATTGAATTTTGGTTGGTAATTGATCAGTTTTTTTGCTTTTTCGATGCTCGCTTGTGAATGGGGAATATCGCCATCGCGGTATGGGCCAATAATAGGTTGGATTTTTTGTATAGCAGGATCATGTTTTGCCAGGTTATCACGAAGTGCGGCAAATAATTCAATTAGCTTGGTATTTGATCCAAAAGCAACATTGAAAACCTGGTGAACATATTTTTTTTCTTTTGTCTTCAAGACTTCCGCAGGCGCTAACATAGCTTTTTCATTAGCCTGAATAACATTTTCAATATAGGTAAAATCGCGGCTATAATTTTCATCACCGTTGATAACTGGCGATTTGTGCTCCATCATTTTTTTCACCCATAGCGGAATTACAGCTGCATACGCACCATTCGGATCCTGGTTTTTTCCAAAAACATTAAAATAACGAAGGCCAATAGCTTCCATTCCATACGTTCGGGCAAAAACATCAGCATACAATTCATTAACGTACTTAGTAATTGCATAGGGTGAAAGTGGGTTTCCAATTTTATCTTCCACTTTTGGTAATTCAACAGAGTCGCCATAAGTTGATGAGCTGGCGGCGTAAACAAACCTTTTAACTTTCTCGTCTCTTGATGCAACCAACATGTTTAGAAAACCATCAATATTAACCGAATTGGTGTTAATTGGATCAACAATTGACCGGGGAACGCTTCCCAGGGCGGCTTGGTGCAGAACATAATCAACGCCTTTCACGCTTTTTTTACATGTCTCCAAATTGCGTATGTCACCTTCAATAAAAATGAAGTCAGGGTTACTTAAGAATGGTTCAATATTTTTTTTGAATCCAGTAGCAAGGTTATCGAGGCAAACTACTTGTTTTTCATTTTTCAAAAAATATTCAACAAGGTTTGAACCGATAAAACCAGCACCACCAGTTATTAATATTTTTGTTTTTTGCTTATCGACAATTTTAGAATTATCCATGCATTTTTATTTTTCGTAAATCCATAATATCAAAAGAATTATTATAACCTTCCATCAACCAGCGACTTATCTATAATAGCTTTAATATCGAATATGATTCCAAATTCCTTTTTAAAACCCGGAATATCCATAATCTTGAATTCATCATGTGCCACAGCCAGAACAACAGCATCATAAGAATTGGGTTTAATCTCGTCAATTAAATCAATAGCATATTCTTCTTTCACTTCTTCTTTTTCAGCCCAGGGGTCGTATACATCAAGGCTGCAACCATAGGATTGAAGTTCTTCAATAACGTCAATAACTCTTGAATTCCGTATGTCGGGACAGTTTTCCTTAAATGTAATGCCCATAACCAGTACCCTGGTGTCGGAGATTCGAAGATTCTTTTTAATCATTAATTTAACAACATCTCCAGCGACGCGAAAACCCATGCTGTCATTTAAACGTCTGCCTGCCAAAATAATTTCAGGATTGTAACCAACAGACTGGGCTTTGTGAGTAAGGTAATAAGGATCGATTCCGATACAATGTCCACCAACAAGACCCGGTCTGAAAGGAAGAAAGTTCCACTTTGTGCCAGCTGCTTCAAGCACTTCAAGTGTATCAATATTCAATTTATTAAAAATAACCGAAAGCTCGTTTACGAAAGCAATGTTTATATCGCGTTGCGAGTTTTCAATAACTTTCGCTGCCTCAGCAACTTTTATGGATGAAGCTTTGTGTGTACCGGCAACAATAATGGATTTATATAACTGGTCAACTTCTTCAGCAATTTCGGGTGTGCTTCCCGATGTAACTTTTTTTATGTGTGTAACCGTGTGAACTTTATCGCCAGGATTAATGCGCTCAGGTGAATAACCTGCATAAAAATCAACATTAAATTTCAACCCGCTGATTTTTTCGATAATTGGAATACAATCTTCTTCCGTTGCACCGGGATAAACCGTTGATTCATAGATAACAATATCTCCTTTTTTAACAACTTTCCCTAAAGTTTCGCTTGCTTTGATTAGCGGCGTTAGATCAGGCCGTTTGTATTCATCAATAGGTGTAGGAACAGTAACTATATATATTTTTGAATCTTTGATATCCGCCAAATTGGTGCTCAGATAAAGTCCATTCTTAGCATTTTGGTTGTATTTTACCAAAATTGAACTAAGCTCTTTATCTTCTACTTCCAATGTAGCATCGTGGCCTGTATTTAATTCATTTACTCTTTTTTGATTTATGTCAAAACCAACAACAGGATATTTTTTTGCAAATTCAACAGCAAGTGGCAATCCAACATAGCCCAGGCCAATAACAGTAATTTTTTTCATGATAATTATTTTCAGATTTTAAAAAGGGTTTATTTTTTTATGGTAATTAAAATATTGTTTACAAATTCAATTTATAATTCGAATAATCATTTACTCCTGGCTTTTTTAATAAAAATATTGGTCATTGCCTTAAAAAAGTAAATAATATCTGTTTTCCAAGGGTGTTTTTCGTAGGCTTCGAGATACCTCATTTCGGATTCCATAATTTCTTCCAGCGTTTTAGGCATATCAGCATAAAATGGTGGGATGAGGCCTGGTTTAAATTTAATTCTTTTCTTTCTAAGTTCTTCGGTATAAAGGCTAAAGTAGTGTCGGCTCAAGGGCCTTACTCCTACCACTTTCATTTCGCCTTTTAGCAAGTTGATAAGCATGGGTAATTCATCCAGCCAAAACTTTCTGAAAAAACGACCCTCCGTTGTAATCCGGAAGTCATCCTTCAATTTTCCTCCTTCAGCTAATTTATTCTGCTGATATACATATTCTTGCAAATACTCACTATAGGCGTGCATCGTCCTCAGCTTGTAGACTTTAAAGAGCTTACCACCTTTTCCATAACGATTAAGGGTAATAAAGGGTCCATAAGTTGGATTATTGTCATAAAGTGGTTCGCGGAATTTTCTGAAAACAAAATATTGAACATCGCCAATATCACGAGCCTCAACCATTTCAAAACCACATGAATAAAGCCTTCCGTAAGACTCGGCCATTGAAAGCACACGATTTTTACCTTTTGTTAAGTAAAAATAAATATTCTTGGTAATGGGAACCTTAGGAAAAACTCTTGTGAACAGAACATCGAAAGAATAATAAATCCAATTAAACGGAAACCAGAACTTCCTCAACAGTCGTGCTTTACGTGTTGAATAGGTTTCAACAATTCCTACAAAGAGTCCTCCTTTTGGGATTTTGTTGCTAATAGCGTTAAAAAACTTATTTATCCTTCTTATAGTGTTAATTCGCTTTAAATTAACAATATTTCGGTATTGCCCCCTTGGAATTTTATCTATGTTAAACTTAATACTTGTTTTGGTTAAAAACGTTGTACCGCCAGTTAAATCAATATGTTTACTGATAAATTCAACTGGAGCCGCACCTATTTGACGTGTCAACAAACTAACAAGAACTTCGGCCTTATTTGAAGCCGAGTCTTCGAAAAGAAGGTTTTTGCCAGAAGTCTTTTTCGATTTGTCTATTGCTATTGGCTTTTTATATGAAGTAGTTTGAATAGTAGTGCCAGGCGATCCCATAGCATCTTTTTATTTATTTTCATGCAAATATATGAAATGCATGCAGGTTGAAGTGGTATAAATGATTTTTCGAAAAAACAAAGTGAACTTTGATTCTTATTTTTTTACCAAAAAACGTTTTACCTGGTTTTTTGTGTTTTGCAGCAGCAGTTCTTTCACCCAATCGAAACCCGGCTCGAACCAGCGCTGGCAGTGTGTGTTAATAATGATTTTGTCAGGAAGTTTTCCTTCATTTGCCAGTTCGATAAAATGAGCCGTACTTTTTACTTTCAAATCAAAACCCGAATCAACTTTATCGCGAACACTTACGCCTGTGCTGTTCCAGCTTCTTCCGGTGTCAGTTATATAAAAAACTTTGTTGTAGTCTACGTCAAAGTATGGCTCTGCAATTATTCCGTAATCTTTATAGTCGTAATCTTTCCAGGTGTCTTTATTATCCCATTTGGTCATCGGGCTACCGTGCATACAAGCTGTTGTTACCGGGTAATAAGTCCTGAAATAAGCCAGGTTTTTTTCAAATAATCTAATAGCCTCTTTCTTATCACCTTTCGCGAGAGTTAGGTCTTCGTAATGGTAGCCAATTTCATGTCCCATTTTTGCAACCTCTCTAATCAACTCAGGAACATTGCTTTCCTTCACTATCCTGTAATAATAACTTGCTTTTATGCCCAGATTTTTTTCAATTTTTGCAACAGCAACGGCATTCTCAGGCAATTTGTCAATGTCATGTCTGAGAACAACAACTTTCTCTGAAGGTTTGGTCATAAACTGTTCAAAAGTCTGGAAAGTGTATCCGTTTTTTTGCAGGCTTTTCAGTAAATCAGTATAAATTGATAGTGTAAAATCCATTTTTTGAAATATGTATATAAATTAAAGAATATTACCAGCAAATACCTTCGTAATTTTCACCTGATTTTTTATCTACCAACCTAACCAGGTCAATAAATTTTTTATTTGGAAATTTTGATATAATTCCTTCAAATTCTGGAAGTTTGTGTGTGATAACCACCAACTCTGCTTCATTAACTACTTTTTCCATATTATCACTGATCAACTCCGCCAAATGTGGAATGTGCCGATCAATATAATCTTTGTTTGTACCGGTCAGACTGCTGGTTTTAACATTTTTATCATAAATTTTCAATTGATAACCTTTACCTAAAAGGTATTCAGCTACTTCGACTATTGGGCTGTAGCGTAAATCGTCAGTACCTTCCTTGAAACTCAGCCCAAGTATTCCC
>DATCTB010000100.1:0-2766 GCA_036568185.1 Bacteroidales bacterium
AATTCTTTACCTGGCTTTGTTTGTGCTGTTTGCTGCGCTTTCGGCGTATAACCATTATTTCAGCCTCTTGTTTGCTGCCATTGTGGGCTTTAGCGGATTGCTTTTTGTTAAAAAAGAAACGCTGTTACCTTATATTATAGGTGGGATTGTGATTGCATTATTGTATGTGCCACACCTTGGTATTTTCTTCAGCCAGCTTGAGAAAGGTGGGGTGGGAGGCTGGCTGGGTAAGCCCGAGCCGATTTTTTTATTTCAATTCCTTAATTACCTTTTTCATTTTTCATTTTGGGTGTACGGAATATTTTTACTTGTTTATTTTGCTTTATTCTTATTTAGAGGTGAAAGAACGGAAACAAATTTTGGTATCAAAAAAAGAATTACCCTGGCAGTTTGGTTTCTTTTGCCGCTGATAATTGGTTATATTTATTCTCTAAAGTTTGAGCCGATTTTGCAATATTCCTTGTTGCTGTTTTCGACGCCGTATTTGTTTATTTTCCTTTTTTCATTTTTAAAGGAAACCAGTTTCCGGAATCTGAGTTTCGCGGTAGCTATTCTTTTAATTGCCAATATTATCAGCCTTGTATTTTACAGGCAACATTACAAGATATTTTATAAACAACCTTCTGAAGAAATTGTAAAACAGGCTGTTGACCTGGAAAAAAACCATCCCGGTAACGTATTTTATATCACCAATACAGTACCTTATTATAATGAGTATTATTTCAGAAAATATGAAAAAGTAATACCTTATTATACTGTTAGAAATAAAGAGTTGAGCGCGATTGATTTTGAAAAAATGGTGAGTGAAATACAAGAAAATGTGGTGGTAACAAGTGAAGTGAATGGAAATATATTTGAGGTGGTGAACAAATATTTCCCTTACTGGATAGGGGAGGGCAAGGGTTTTACATTTGAAAATTATGTTTTTTCAAAAACGCCACCTAAAGATGGAATTATATTGAAAAAGAAGCTGGTAGCCTTTACTGATTTCATTACGGTGATTGGAAATTGGGATGCCACGAATGAGCATTGGCTGGAGGATTCACTTACAGGCGAAACAATGTTTGAAGTTATGGCTGAAAAAGAATGGACTTTTGCCGGGCTTTTCCCGCTTGAAGAATATACAAAAACGGCTTATGTTATTTTTGATGTGGAAGTAGAATTGGAAATGGACAATACGGAAGAGGATGCCCTGCTTGTTGTTTCGATTGTTAAAGATGGAAAAACACTTGGTTTTCGGACAGTTAGTGTGCGTGATTTTCTGAATACTGAAACTTTAAATCGCGAATTACTAATCAGCATTGATGTGCAGAATTATATAAATAATAAAATGGGCTTGAAAGATGTGAAACTGAAAACCTTTATCTGGAACAAGGAATTCAAACATTTTTATATAAAGAATTATGCAGTTAGCCTTCGAGAGGGGAATCCGTTTCGCTATGCGCTGTATTATGATTTTTAGGAATAGGAAAAAAAATAATGAATAGCCCACCGTTAAAACCATGGGCTACCCAAACTCTATTCAGCATTTCTTTTTGGCTTAAACATATAAGTCAAACCTAAAGTAAGTGGGAAAGCAGTATCAACAATACCTTTGCGTTCGTAATAGCTTAGAGGTAGGTCGCCGCGGATGACAGCGTAAAACCAGGTTACTTTATACCTTACTGTAGCCGAAAGCACAAAATATCCATTCTCGTTATTCTGGTCACCAATCGAAATATGGCCGGCACCAAGGCTTGTAATAAAATGATTTTTCTTATTTGGCCTCCAGTTGTAATCAACATCCAGGTAATTCATTGAATAAAACTCTGAAAGCACAAAGTAATTTGTAGAAACGCCATTGCTGGAAAAACCCTGCCCAAAATGAAAAAGGAATATATTCCTCAAAGCAAAGCCAAGCTTTCTGCCCGGAGCCTGCACAACGCCATTAAGCGAAAAACCCCCGAGATATTGGAAGGGCTGGTAGTTTACGCCTATCTCCACACTAAAATCATAAGGTTGATGTTTTTCCTGGGAAAACCCAATTCCCGTCATCAAAAGAAAGAGAACAGAATAAGCTAACTTTTTCATCATTTTTTTGTTTAAAAGGTTTGGTTAATTTTTATTCTTAGCAACGTATTTCTGGTTTTTAATATTGCTTCTCACTTATAGAAAAACAACACCAAAAGGACAAAATTCAAAGGACAAAAAAACAAGCATCAAATAAGTACAAAAAACA
The DNA here is from genome assembly GCA_036568185.1 of Bacteroidales bacterium. Taxonomy (GTDB): domain Bacteria; phylum Bacteroidota; class Bacteroidia; order Bacteroidales; family F082; genus DATCTB01. Next base: position 2,219 of record DATCTB010000100.1, read on the forward strand.
AATTCTATAAAGACAAACAAAACGCAAAGGGCAAAATCCAAAATAAAAACTGATTCAGATTTGATTTTTATAATTTGAATATTGTATTTCCCCTAAATCCCATTTACACCTTATTTCCCATATATCCCTTATATACTCTATTCCTCTCCCCCCATTTCGCGGCAGCAAAAATTTATAAAAATATTTCACCTTCACTTGTTGGTTTTCTGAAAAATGTTTTTACCTTTGCAGCCCGTTTCGGAAGAATAGTATAAAACTTACTGAAACAGTTGTAGTTAAAGGAACCTGACAAGATTAAACGATATAGGTTCAAACGCGAGAAACTTTCAAAATTGTACTTGCGTCGTTTAGATACTCCGAAAGAATATCCCTCCCTTGTCAGAATTTCCCGAAGATTACAGAAAATAAAAATAGGTTCATTTAAAATATTTTATACTTTTGCACCCTCAAAAAATTGAGCTGGGAAGTTTAAAAAATTAAGATCAATATGCCGACTATACAACAGTTAGTAAAACAAGGACGCAAGAAGCTGATTGACAAAAGCAAGT
>DATCTB010000101.1:0-6140 GCA_036568185.1 Bacteroidales bacterium
TTTACGCCTGCCCTCTCGTCGGGTTATGCATTAGACCCGGAGAGTTTTGAAGAATACATGTACTCCAATGAAGAAGTACGCTATTATAACCAATACCAGCCTTTCACGGAAGCATTTTATATTCTTGGCCCGCAAAAAGAACAGGATTTGAACGTGGTATTTACCCGTGAAATATACAGGGGTTTTGTGTTTGGAATGGATTTTGGCCTGAATTATTCGCCCGGCCCTTCTCCTTCAAGCGCCTCACCCGGGCCTTATTTGAACAACAAGGCCGACGATAAAAGAGTTTACCTCACAGGCCAGTATTATACCCAAAACAAACGCTACGGAATTATTGGCAATTACCGGCACAACAAACTGGCAATGCTGGAAAATGGCGGGTTGGAATATGACAGTATTTTTTCGGATGGGTTGGAAAGCGACCGGCGTGTTATTCCTGTAAACCTGATGAATGCAAAGAATTTGGTGATACAATCGGGATTCCTCGTTGAACAATACTTCAATTTGCTAAAGCCGCGCAAGGATTCATCGAGGAGGAAAATTGATGCAGGAAGTATTTCCTATTCTTTTCAATATGAAAGGAATAAACTGGTTTACACAGATGATAACAGCAATTTGGAATTTTATCAATTCCATACACCTATTATTGATAGCGCAACAACTTTTGATTCGGTTTACCAGCAGCGCTTCAGAAACCAGTTTAAATGGTCAAATGTTGGCTACAACGACGACCCTTTTAGCAGGCTTTTCCAGGTGAATTTTGGTGTGAAATATGATATTATCAGGCAACTGCTAGCCCAGGATTCTGTAAATAAAAATTTCCACCAGGTAATTCCCTTTGCAGGTTTGTCAATGAATATTTTAAAGGTTTTCAGGCTGAATGTTTATGGCAACCTTGTGATTGGTGATTATAACAATGGCGATTACCTGCTGGCCGGCACGCTCGACCAGGTGTTGGGCAGGGCGGATAAAAATGTGGGTAGTTTACATTTTGAACTGAACCTGATTGGTGCGCAACCCGCCTGGTATTATTCGCAATACAAATCGAATTTTTATACCTGGAACTACACTTTCAATAAGCAGAAAACTTTAACTCTTGCTGGCCAATACAGTATTAAAGAATTTGCTGCAGGTGCCAAATTCTTCACCATCGGTAACTATACTTTTCTGGATGATTCCATTCGGCCAAACCAGCTTGATGATGCCGCAACTTTATTGCAATTGTATGCTGAAGGAACAATTCCGGTAAAACACTTTGGTGTCAATACACGCCTTGTTTACCAAACAACCAGCCAGCCCGATGCCATTAGGTTGCCTTTATTCACAGGAACAATGGATATTTATTTCAAGAATAAAATATTTAAAAAGGCTGCCTTATTGCAAACCGGTTTCCAACTGACTTACTTCACAAGTTATTATGCCAATGCCTACATGCCGGCTTTGAGGGCTTTTTATATTCAAAATGAACAGGAAATTGGTAACTTTTTGATTGCTGATGTTTATCTGACTTTAGAAGTGAAACGTGCCAGGCTTTTTCTGAAATATGCCCACTTTAACAGCTCTTTCAGCCCGCAGGATTATTACCTCTCACCTAATTACCCGGCAAGGGATGCACGGTTTTACTTTGGGGTTTCGTGGAGGTTTTATAAGTAAGCTGTTATGAAATAGTTATTAGATAATTAGTTATTCGATGAACATTCAATAGTCATTCAGTGGTCATTCGATGGACATTCAAAAGTCATTCAGTGGTCATTCGATGGCTATTCTTCGTAAATTTTCAAAAATCCGCAATCGAAAATCGAAAATCCGAAATCCCTAATTCATTCCCCTCTCCTGCTTAATAGCTTCGTAGGCGGCATTTAGGCTGGTGAATTTAGCTTCAGCAGTTTGTTTCACATCTTCGCCCAGGTGGCTTACTTTATCAGGGTGGTATTTTTTTGCCATTTCCCGGTAGGCTTTCTTTACTTCATCGTTGGTAGCGCTTGGTTCGATTTCAAGTATTTTATATGCGCTTCCTGTTTCTTTGATGTACATTGCCTTTATTGATTCAAATTCCTTTTGGTTAATACCTAAATTTGAAGCAATGGAATTAATCAAATCTACTTCGCTGGGATGGTGCTTACCGTCGGCAAGCGCTACACCAAAAAGATACTGAAGCAACAACAAGCGGGAGGAATAGTCCATATATTGCCTGATTTGCTGGGAAACCGCTGGAACGTTCAAATCCTGCTTCAGAAGTTCACCGAGCAACCTGACATATTCGACGGCTTTTTCATTGCCAAACTGGGTGGCAAAAAATCGCTTTACAAAATCAAGTTCAGAGCGTTTGACACTGCCATCAGCTTTCATAACGGCAGCGGTTAGAATAAGCAAGCTGATATTGAAATCGCCGCCCTGGGTTCTCCCATATTCGTAGTTACCACTGGCCATACCACCAACCATGGAACCGAAAACAAAACCCAGTATTCCACCAATTGGTCCCCCAAAAGCCCAGCCCAGTCCGCCACCTATCCATTTGGCATAGCTGCTTCCGCTTCGAATTCCCTGCTTAACTTTTCCCTGGCTTGTGTATGGCCCGCTATTATTACCACTGGTTCCTGAAGAGCTTTGGTTGTATGGATTACCTTCGCCTGGCGCCTTTTGCCCGTTACTTTTCTTAGGTGATTTCCATTTGAAGGCATAATATAATGCAACTCCAATCAGGAGTAAGATGATTAAATATTTCATGTAATTTTAAATAAGTGCTATGCCTTGGTTAAAAAGCATTTCAGATTATTCTGTTTCTTAACCCATCATGTATTCCTTTTCTTCAAAAGAAATACCAAAGGTTTTTAGTTCTGCCAAAATAGGTTCGTAAATTTCTTTTTCAATGGGCAAAACTACACCTTTTGGATTAATTTTTCCGGTGAGCAGCAATTTGGTGGCGATTCCCAAGGGCAAACCAACTGTGAGCGCCATGGCAGTTTCGCTTTTGTTCTTTCCAATACATGCCATTGCCGACACTATCATTTTGCTTTCGCCGTTTTGTTTGTTATACTTGAATTCGTGCTGCATCACAATCATATCCTTATCTTCAGGATCCATTTTCCATTTTTCTTCAATTATTTTTTGAAGAACCTGGGCAGGTGTTGCATTTTTGATTCCTATTTTTCTTTTATCAAAAATTCCAAGCCATTTTAGTTTATCAAAAACAACCGGGTCGGAAGCACTGGGGCAGTATTCCTGCAATTTTATTTCAACCGGAACATGTGGCTCATATTTCAGGAATGAATTGATGTATTCCCGGTAGGTCATCTCCTCCGAATTTTCAATTGTAAAAGTATCGTCGGTGCAACCAAGGCTTACGAACACATTCCAAGCCTTTGCAAAGCCAGGCCTGCGGACTGTTCCGCGATAAATTGACGGCACATCTTTCAAGCCGTAAATGCCACGGTATTTCAGCGAATCGCGGTTGGCATACACTTCAAAATCGCCGTATTGAAGAATTTTGCGGCTAAGCACTCGGTCGAAAAGGCGGTAATAGGGTATGTATTTATAGCTTCCGTTGTGAATAAAAGTGGAAATTCCATTACCGGCCATAACCACATTGCGTGGGTTCCAGCTTATTTTATAGTTCCAGGGATTATTGTCCGATTCGGGAGCAACGAGACCTCCAGTAAACGAATAGAAAGAAGTAATGGTATTGCCTTCTTCTTTCAACCTGTTAATCACATTCATTGCCGACATGTGGTCGATTCCCGGGTCGAGGCCAAGTTCCATCAATATCGGAATACCGGCCTTCAACGCCTTCTCATTCATTTTCTTTATCTGGTCGTTGGCATAAGACGCTGTAAGCATAGGCTTTCTGAGGTCGATGCATTTTTCTGCAACCAAAACATGCATGTGGGCAGGTAACATGGAAATGACAATGTCAGCCTTGGCTATTGTCCGCCAGCTTTCCATATCGTCATTGATATCGAAGACTTTTGCTTCACCACGTTTGTGTCCATTTACTTTCAGTCGCGCCATTTCTTCCGAAATATCACCAACTGTAATATGCCAATCGTGTTCGACTGAATTGTCGAGCAGGTAATCAACCAAATTACGTGTTGAAAGACCAGCTCCTAATACGAGAATCTTTTTCATTATTAAATTTTAAGGCTAATATTTTATTAAATAAATTCTTCAAGATATTGATAATCGGGCGTGAAATTCCCTTTGTGTAAAATCAAAGCTTTTTTAATAGGCGGCGATAATTTTAATTCAGAAAAAGGCTTTTCAAAGTCCGCGCTTGCTATTTCGGGTACGAAATCCAACAAGGCATCGCTGAATGTTTTTGAAGCCTCCCGGGGCAACTCGCTGGGCAGAATATCAACAGCCATAACTAACACACCTTCACCATCAAAACCCATGGTGGGAGTTCGTGTGATTGGATTATAAACAAAAACTGGGTCTTCAATTTCAGTGCCTTTGTGGGTGCATTCTATCGAACCATTTACATCGCAGGTTACGTCTCCAATAACAGCAAATTTCGGTTTTCCTTTCGAAAATAAGTCATTTAAAAAGTTTTTGGTTACCAGCCTGGGATAGCGTTCGTTCCAATATATACAGTTCATCAATACGGTTATGTGAGGAATGTACTGATCGAACTGGCTTTCGAACCTTTCAGGAAAATCATAATACTCCTGCAACACAAATTTTACATTTTCCTTTTTGGGTTTAAATAAATCTTCTTCTTTGAAAACAACCTGGTAAATCACCTTGTTGTCAATATGCTTCTTCTCCAATTGCAACAATTCAGCCGGGCTTATTTTAACTACCGGCAACAGTTCAAGAATATCTTGCACGCCTTTGGAAGCATTTCCATAACCTGTAATTCCAACCACAACAGGTGCTTTGGCGTTCTTCAAGCCTTTGGATTTTATTTCATCACCAATCTCCCTGATAACATCTTTTGCTTCATCCAGCGAATCGTACTGGTGGGTTTGCTGCAATTTCAAAAAGGGTGACTGGTAGCCTTCGCGCGACCACCGCTGACCAAGGGCCCAAAACGAATTGATAATTCCGGCAATACCTGCGTAGCGACCAAAAAATATCATCCGCTGTCCTTTTTCATTTACTATCTTTTCATAATCAATCAGGTTCACTTTTTTTGCCATCATTTTCCTGAGCATGGGCATATTGTATGGTTGCCCTTTGATAACATGGCTGAAAAAAATATAGCTTTTACCTTCCTGGAAAAAATCGAGCGGCATTTCCTTTACACCCATAATAAAGCCAGCTTTATCAATCTTTTCAACTATTTCAGCACCTGCTTCGGCAAATTCTTCATCGGTGAAAATTCTTTTTCCTGAACTTTCTACCTCAAATTTCAGACCTGCTTCTGATAATATTTTTACGTGTTCTGGAATGAGCGGCACCCGCCTTTCCATTTTATATTTATCCTCGTAACGGATTCCAATTATCTGCATCTTTTTTTTGTTAAAAAATAAACAGCAAACTTAGAAAATATCCGCGCTTTAAAGAAGAAAATCTAAGAATTCTTTTTTAATTATAATGATTACAGACAAAGATATACTGTTTAAAATTGGGGAAAATATTGAAATGGTTTTTTATAATTCCGAAATTATTCATTCGCAATCGTTTGCGGTTAATTTATAGGTATTTTAACAAAGAAAACTGAGCCAACAGGTCAATATTTTGCTAAATTTGCACTCCTTTAAAAAAGACGATTTCATTAAATAAATTAATATTAAAAAGATGGCTAAAACAAAGTATGTATACACTTTTGGCGACCGCAAAGCTGAAGGTAACGCAAGCATGAAAAACCTGTTGGGTGGCAAAGGAGCCAACCTGGCCGAAATGAACCTGATAGGCGTTCCTGTACCTCCCGGATTTACAATTACTACCGAAGTTTGTACAATTTACAACGAAAAAGGACAGGATTACACAGTAAACCTGATTAAAGGCGAAGTGGAAAAAGCAGTTCGCCAGGTTGAAAAAATTATGGGAACAAAATTTGGTGACAAAGACAACCCATTGTTGATGTCGGTTCGTTCAGGAGCCCGCGCATCTATGCCCGGTATGATGGACACCGTCTTAAACCTCGGCTTGAATGATGACGCTGTTGCAGGTATTGCAAAAAAATCAGGAAACGAAAG